>JAHILF010000112.1 GCA_018897105.1 Pseudomonadota bacterium | reverse complement strand
CTATCGGTCTGGATTTTTTGGGGTTGGCATGTGGCTCATTTTACCTCCTAAGAATTGATGAAAAACATACAACTCTTATAGCATAAAATGACAATTATTTCAAGATGTTAAATAAAATTTTAATGTGACAAAGTAGAAATAGGCGTGGCAGGAATTACAGTTGGTGCTGCCGGTGGTCCAGGAAGGAGAAATGTTTGCGGCCAGGATCCCCGTGGCGACGAAGGTGCCGTCGCTGTGGCAGTAGACGGTGCAGGTCATGGAGCCGCCGGTGGTCACCGTGGTGTTGTTCGTCCCCTGGTAAGTGTAGTCGGGATGCAAACTCTGGCCATCGTAGTGGTTGCCGACGGTGTACTGACCCTCAATATGAAAGCCCATCTGCAACCTGTAGTCATCGACAATCGGCGTAACCGGCATGCCGCCGTAATGGCAGGTTTCACAGCTCATGCCGTTGTCAACCACATGGGCGGCATGGGCTCCGGCGCCGGTTGATCCGGTGGGCGCCGGGTTCCAGACCAGGCCGTTGAGCTGACCCGGGGCATCAACCACCGGCGGAAAGCCGTGACAGGCGTTGCAGTTGGGGCGAAAGCCCAGTTCATGATCATGGCAGGCGGTGCAGTTTCCCCCGTTGAAATGGTCGGCCAGGGTGCCGTCGCTGCGCCAGTGTCTGGTCAGGGTATGGCAGACCTGGCAGACGCCGTCCGGAGTGGGGTCGATGGCGCTGGCGGATTCATTATAGGCCAGTCCCGCGGGGGGGGCGGCAAAGGCCACCGGCGTTCCGTTGATTTCGCTTTTAATATATTGGCCGTAGAGGATCTTGAAGTCCCGGCTGGTGGAAAACTGGGTTACCTCCCCCTGCACCGTGATGGTGCTTGCCGTGGCGTTGATGATCTCCGCGGAAAAATCAACGAAGCCGTTCTGTTCGGCATCCCACAGCATGCCCTGCACCAGCAGGATGAGGCCCCGTTCCGCCCCGGTTTTGGCGCTCCAGGTGGCCGGGTCCTGCCAGAAATTGTCCAGGACCAGCAGATGGTCCAGGTTAAAGGTGGTGGTGCCGCGCGCTGCGCTGTAAGAGGAAAAGCTGCCCTCAACAAGCGGGGTGGCGCATTGGGCGGAAACGTGGGGATCATGACAATCCACGCACTGTCTTTGCCACTGGCCATAGCTGCTGCTGCCGATCACCGCGGCCGAATGGGTGGCCTCGACCGGCGCGCTGGTTTTGCTGTAGTTGCCGCCTCTGTCGTTATTGTGGCAGAAGTCGCAGGGGGTTTTGGGCCCCATATGGTTCTGGTGGCAGTCAAGACAGTCGATACTATTTGTCGTCCAGTGCGGGGCGGTATTGGCCGCCCCGGTCTGCGGCAACATGGCTATCCCCAACCCCAGCAGGCTGGGCAAAATGACCTTTTTCATATTTTTTCTCCTTGTCGGATCAAGACCGCAGTTATCAGAAGTTCGGGACAGCAACCAGGATGTTGGGGCTTATGGCGATATAGCTTGAACCGGCATTGTCACTGACATAATATTGCACATACCTGTTTCCGCCGGAAGCATACGTATGACTGAAGGTCTGGCCTGAAGGCGTGTCGGTCAGATCAAGGGGCAGTATGTCGGTTGCGCCGTCACGCCAGACGATGCGGGCGTTGCCCGGACCGGAATGGCCGCAGGCATCAAAGTCGGCGTCTGTGGAGAGATCGGTGAGGGTGACCTGGTAACCGGTGATCTGGGTCGGTGCGGCGGGATTGCCGTACACCGGCGTGTAGACAATATTAGCCCGGTCGACATTGGGCAGCGGATTGACATTGGCTGCTCCGGCGGAAGAGGTCACAGGGGTGGTTTTGCTGCCGCTGTCCAGGGTATGCATCTTGGCATCACGGACCGTCCAGGTGACATTGTAGCTGGTGTTTAACCGGGGGTAGACATGGGTGTGGCTGTTGGTGGTCCCCTCATAATCCCAGCTGCCGTCGCTCTCCCAGTCAATGGAATAGTAATAGGGGGGCACCGCGTTGGCGGAGGTGACATTGATGGCAAAGTTGATGGAGCCGCACAGGCTGCCAGGGTTCCAGCTGATGCCGGCGCTGATGGCGCTGAATCCCCAGGGCCGGTCTGCGCTGGTGCCCATATTGGCATGACAGGTGATGCTGGCGCAGGTGCCGCCGCCGGGATCATAGGTATAGGTGAAGTTGACGGTGCTGGGGATCTGGCCGAGCACGTAAACCGTGGCCGAGGGGTCGGGCCCCACGTCATACTGGCCGTTGACGTGTTGGCTGTTGTCCCATAAGAGGATGAAATCAGCGGCAGTTTTGCCTCTGTCAATGTCCCTTATGGGTAGGTGAATTGCGCGCTGCCGTCATGGCTGACCCCATGGCAGACCAGCAGGCAGCTGCCGGCCCGGGTCCCCAGGTCGTAAAAGATGGGGGCGGCGTTGCCCGGATAGGACAGAACAATGGCCTGGTCAAAGTTGATGAGATGGGTATGATCACCGTTGCCGTCGGTGCGCACGCCGTGGGGATCATGGCAGGCGGAGCAGGGGGCTCTTCCGTCCACCACATGCTGCTTGTGGCCGCTGGCATTGTAAAGGCCCTGGTCGTCCAGCAGTTTGGTCCGGTCATGGCAGCGATAGCACAGGGCGTAGGATGTCTCGCTTTCCGGCAGGTTGTCCATGGTATCATAGCGCTGCCTGAGGATGGGACGGTAGATTGAGCCGTGGGGACCGCGCGGGCCGCTGCCGCCGATGGCCGAACTGCTGTCGCTGTCGTGGCAGTCCGTGCAGGAGATCATCGAGGTGGAGGTCAACTGGGGTTCATAGGTGCTGGGCAGGCTCGGCATGTCCGGGTTCCGGCCGATGGCAATGACCGGGTGGTAGGACTGATTGACCGGGTCAAACTCCCGGATGGTGTTGTTTTCGTTGATCCAGCGGGTGATGAGGGGGATGGAGTCGCTGGAGTCGCCGTGGCACTTGAGACAGACCTCATATTCATAGACAATCGGTTTGACAATGGAGGTGGTCTGATCCTTGCCCGCTACCAGGGCCAGCGCCCCGGAGGCATAGGGTACCGTGGCCTGATCGCCGTTTGCCGCATGGGGATTATGGCAGTCCACGCATTCCACATGGCCCTGCAGAAACATGAGATCTTCCGCCGGATCATGGGCATTGCCGGTAATATCAATGGTGGTTGCCCCCACCGGATGGCGGGATATTTTGTTAAACTGCGATTTGATATCCTTGGTTGCCACCGTGCCGTCATGGCAGGGGTAGCAGTTTTTTTCCTCTTCCAGCTGATGCAGGAGGCGCTTGGGCCCGCCTGCCCCATGGGGGGTGTGGCAGCTGCTGCAGGCCCGTTCCGCCACGCTCTTGCCCCCGCCCGGTCCGCCGGCAAACCATATTTTGCTTGAGGTGGCGTGGCTTGAGCCGTTCCAGCCGGCCACGTTGACATGGCAGGTGGTGCACAGAGCGGAGAACTGATTGCCCATGACCAGGAATTTGCCAAAAGTATCATCATGGGGATCATGGCAGGTGGTGCAGTGGATGTTGCCGTTGCCGTAGGTGCGCAGCCCGGCCGGGATGACCGGCGCCAGTTCCGGATTGGGCAGGGCATCGTAATAGTTGAATGATACCGGATGGTCATTGGAGATATCGGTATCCAGGTAGGAGCGCCGGTTGGCGGTCAGTTCCATGTTCATCTGGATTCCTTCCACCGGCTGCAGGACGTTGCCGAGGGCGATGGTGCCGTCGTGACAGCTGAGGCAGAGACGGGTCGGACCGGACGGCTGCTGGGGGGTGGAGCCGAGTGTGCTGCTCTGGTACAGGGTATAATTGGTCGGCTGCAGATTCTTGTTCCATAAGGGGGAGCTGGGGGCGGCGTTATGCGGGGTGTGACAGAAGATGCAGATCCTGTCCTCGGTAAGGGCCCGGATCTCCCCCGGTCCGGTCACCGAGAGGTTATGTTTGGAATTGACAATGCTCATATCAGCCATGGCCAGTCCGGTCAGGAGTTGACAGAAGGCAACGATGGCAAGGGGGGTGACATGTTTCATTTTTCGAGTTCTCCCTGTCCGGGCGCCGCTTCACCTGCTGTTGCCGTGAGAAGATCAAAGAGCTGGATGCGCTTATTATAAGTGTCACAGACGTAAAGCCGGTTGTTTTCATCGATAAAGAGGCCGGAGGGCATCCAGAACTGGCCCGGGCCGCTGCCCTGGGAACCCACGGCCAGCAGATACGCGCCTCTGTTGTCAAAAATCTGCACGTTATCAAACAGGGTTTCGGCAATATAGATGTTGCCGCTGCGGTCAACTCCCATGCCCTTGGGGCTGGCGAAGTCGCCCGAGCCATTACCGTGCCTGCCGAACATGAGCCAGGTGTTGTTCGCGGCAAGCAGGATCTGGGCCCGGAAATTCATGGAGTCGTTGATATAGATGTTGCCCTGCAGATCGGAACTGAGATGGGTGGGGAAGTTGAAGGAGCCGGGCTGGTCGCCCCTGGCGCCCATACGGGCAATAAATTCGCCGAGACGACTGAAAACCAGCAGCTGGTGCTGCATGGTGTCTGATACGTAAAGACGTTTATCCTGCCGGTTGAAGGTGATGCCGGTGGGCCGTTGCAGAGGGCTGCCCCCTGCCTGGTCCACGGCTTTGAGGAAGTTTGCCTCGGCATCAAAAATGAGCATCTTGTTGAGTTGGGAGTCGGTGACATAGAGGTTGCCGGCATCATCAAAGGCGACCCCCACCGGGGTCTCGATTTTTTCCCGCCCGGCCATGACAATCACCCTGTAGCTCTTATTGGCCGGGTCGTAAAGATGGATCCCCTGCCTGCCCTGGTCGGCAATGGCCATTTTCCCGCCCGGACCGATGGCGATGGCCACCGGTTTGAGAATCATGCCGCCCTGGCTTTTGCCGGTTATCAAGGTCGCCAGCGATTTGCCGGTCTGGGCAAACTGCTGGATTTCGCCGGCATAACGGACCTTGCACTCCGTACCGGGGGGCCAGCAGATATCCTCTGTTTTCAGGGTCACGGGCTGCCACTGCTTCGGCGCGCAGCCGGGGAGCAGGGCAATGAGCAGAAGAGTTATGGCGAAAAAAGATCTTGGCTTCATACCGTAAACCTACCGTAAACCGGCAACCGTAAACCGTAAACCATCTTTATTTCCCCTCTTCTTGCATCACTTCATTGACGATGGCAATATCCGCCCCCTGCAGCAGGTTGTTGCGCCAGTCGGTCAGCAGCTGGTTGCGTTTGTTTGCCTTTAACTGATTGGCGATGGAGGCTTTGGCTTCTTCAGCCGGCTTTTCCTGGCGGGGCTGGTGGAAATCTGATTTCAGCAGATGGAGGGTGCCGTCGACAACCAGTGGTTCGGACAGCGAGCCGGTCTCCATCTCCCTGGCGATCCGGTAAAGTTCCGGTCTGTTTTCCGGGGAGACATTGAGCTGGCTTTCAACGACAAAACCCTCAGGGGCGAGTTTCTCCGGATTACCGCCGTGTTCATCCACGAGCTGCCGGCGGATGGCCGCCACTTTTTCTGTGGAGGCAGGATCATTCGGGGCCAGGAAAAAGATGATATCCGTGACCACCACCCTTTCGGGCATGACAAACTGGTCTTTGTTGGCCTCGTAAGTCTGGTTGATTTCCTTATCCGTCACCACCACCTTGCTGTCAACCTCCTGCCGGATGGCCTCTTTGACCACCATGAACCGACTGATCTCGTCTTTGAGGTCAGCGATGGATTTGTTCTGTTCAGCCAGGGACTTGTCCATGGCCTCCCTGCCTCCCTGGCTGGCAATGACCGCGTCAAGTTTTGCCTGGACCATGACCGGATCAGCCGTGATGCCGAGAGAGGTTCCCCGCTGAAAGGCCAGCTCCTCCAGGGCCAGCTGCTGCAGGGCCTCTTGGCGGATGCGTCCCGCCATCTCTTTGGTCAGGTTGTCACCGCTGTAGCCTCCCTGCATGATGACATCCATCATACTGTTCATGAGTTTGCCCATGGTGATTTCCGTGCCGTTAATTTTGGCGACCACGGTTTGGCTATTGCCTTCGTGGCCCATGATTTTCATGTTTTTGAGGCTGGTTGCGCCGCCGCCCATCCCGCCATGGGGCGAAGACGTGCCGCCAGCCCCTGGGTTAGTACCGCCTGCGCCCATACCCATGAAGGCGGAAGTCGGACAGGTTCCGCCGATCAGCAGGGTGAGGGCCAGGGCGGTTGAGATGAAGATTTTCTTGGGATATATGCGTTTCATGCTGTTTTCCTTTTAAGAAATGATTAAAAGAGTTTTCGTTTTATCATGAACCTGATCATGGTGAACTGCCTGGAGGAGCTGGTGGCGCCGACGTTTGCCTCGGCACTGGTATAGGAGGCTGTCACATTGAGATCAAGCAGGCCCACATGCCAGATGAGGGATGAAAAAAAAGAAATATTCGTCGAGTCTCCCAGTCCCTGATAAAGAGTATAGTTCGTGGCCAGCGAGGCGTTCATGTTCTTCTGGGGCAGCACGGTCTGTATCTGGGCCTGGGCGGAATAAAACTGTTCCGACAGGTCGGTGGTCGGACCGACGTTGCCCAGTTCGTACTGGGTGGTTTGCACATCTTCAAAGGACAGGCGCAGTTGGCCGGAGGTGTTGGCGGTGATTTCCCTGCTGTAGGATACATAGGAGGCCAGCCTGTCCTCATCCGTGGTGTTTGACCTGAGCCAGCTCTGGGTCATATCGCCGTTGAAGGGATAGGCGTTGAACCCCACACCCAGGCTGTGGGTCTTGACATGGGCGGGATCCCCGGGAAACCAGCCGTCCATCACCTTCTGGTCGTTCTGGATGTATGAATAATGCGGGGTGATGAGACTGTTGAAAAGAGCAACCTGCAGGGAAGCCCCCCAGTCTTTGTTGCGCAGGTTGTAATCGGCCGGGACAAAGGAGTAGTCCACCTTGTATGAGTAATCCCAGATGTTGCCGTCCGGGTCAACCAGACCATCCAGGGGCAGATTGATAATGGTGATGCGAAAGGAGTTAGGGAAGGGCGTTACCAGGTAATGGATGCCTTCGGTGAGCAATATGGTGCGGTCGTTGTTGTTATAATCAAGAATCCGCACCTCGATGGATGCCGGTTCAATGGTCTGGTATTTGAGGGTGAAGAAGTTCAGCCCGGTGTCAACGGTGTGAGTCTCAAAAAGGGTAACCGGCGCCCCGTTGTTGTCAATGTATGAGATGCCGTCCCACACGCCGGCCAGGACATTACCCCAGGGGATCTGTTTGGCATAATCAAAGGCAAGACGGTAATTCTGCTGGTCCGTGTTGCCGCCTATGGCGTCAGTCGTCTGTTTACCGGCGGAAAAGGATGAGTTGAGACTTTTATAGAGTCGGTGGTGCAGCCTGAAATTATAGTATTGCGTCTCGGTGTAAGATTCCAGCGTGCCGGTGTCCCTGAAGTAAGTGGAATTTCTGTCGGAATTGAGATAGGAAAGAATAGTGTCGAAATTATGGGGCAGTTCTACGTCCACCTCGCCGTACAGTTCATCCTCTTCCATAAATGAGGAGGAGGGGAGGGCGTCGTAATAGGAATCCTCCTGATCATGTTCGTCATGGGTCCATCTTGAGTTGAAGCGGACCTTGCCAAGTTTCTTGATGAAATTCAGGTTATACATGTCCCGGGTGGTGTCCTCCGCTCCGTCGTTGTTGGAGCTGGTGTTGTGATTATACGTCCCCGAGACATTGGTGCCGGTCTGGAAGTAGTTGAGGTTATAGAGCAGTGACTGGTTGTCGGAAGAAAAACTGCCCGAACTGTCATGGTTGGTATAGCTCAGCGTGCTTGACCAGGGACGTTCATCGTAGCGCGCCCTGGCCCCCTGTTCATAAATGACCACCGAGCCGCTGCTGCCCGCTGTCCCTGCCGTCATGGGGGTTGCCCTCAGGAAATAAAGCTCCAGATTATAGGGATGGCTGGGGAGGATCTTGAACTCCTGCTTGAACTGGTTGGCATTGCCGTCGTAATAGCTGGATTTGTCCCCGTTGTTGTCGATCTGCTCCTGCTGCAGTCCCAGGGTCACCGAGGTGGCCATGCTGATAAACAGGGGGCTGTAAATATAGCCGAGCCCCTGCACATTGAGCCCTTCCTGGATGGTCAGATCACTGCGGGTGGAGGTGGAAGTGGATTCCACTTTGTCACTCTCATAGAGGGAACCCACGCCGAGATCTGCCGAAAAATCAACATATTTGGGAATAAACTGTTTGGCCGCACCCCAGGCGCGGCCGGTGAACAGCAGGCTGCAACCGATCACGATGGGCAGCACCATGGCCGACGACCAGCCGGATAGATATTTTGTCCGCGCATACGGAGCTGACTCCATCTTGCCGCCTGCCTGCTACTTGCTCTCTTTCTGCCACTGTTTGAGTTTCTGTTCAGCCTTCTCAACCAGTTCCTCCTCGCTGGGATAGGTTCTCCCCTTTTCCTTGCCGAAACCATAGACATTCACCAGGCGCTGGCCGAACTGGCTGGTGACGAAAACCAGATATTCGATGTCGAAATTAGGGTCGGCATCCTGGCGGAAGTATTCCATGTTGTCATAATCAATGAAGACATCGGCCGGCAGGAAGAGTTTGCCCGGCCCGGTACCGGAACCGCCGAAAAAGAGGAGAAGCTGGCCGTCATTGCGGAAGATCTGCACGTTTTCAAAGGCGGCGTCCACGGCAAAAACCCTGCCGTCGCGATCGGTGGCCACGCCCCGGGGCCGGGCAAAGTGACCCAGATTGGCCCCTGGTCTGCCGATGGCGTTGCGCTGATGACCGTCCCGGTCATAGACGACAACCTGAAAACGGCCGGAGTCGCTGATGTACAGCAGTCCGTCAGCGTCGATGGTAATGCCGGTGGGCAGGCCGAGATTCTCTTCGGGCTTGTTGTCGCGGCCCAGGCTGCGGATTTTTTCACCTGAGGCGATATCAAATACCTTGATCTCTCTCTCCTTGGCGTCCACCACATAAAGAAGCCCATCGTAAGCGGCTGCGTCTACGGGCTTCCATTGGCCCGGCACGCCGAAGCTTTTGACATAAAAATCTTTATTGTCATACATGAGCACCTGGCCCCTGACCGGATCGGCGACAAACTTGTTTGCCTGGTCATCCAGGGAGATATTGAGGGGCTGCACCACCTTGCCGAGCCCTTTGGCCCCCTCCATGGTATGGAATTTTTTGTTTTTGAGGTCAAAGACCACCACCGTGGCCTGGGAGTCGCAGACATAGAGCTTGCCGTCCTTGATCGCTACGCCGTAAGGCTTGACAAGATGGTATCCTTTGTTGGCATCGCCGGTCAGGAAAGAGTCAAAGGCATCTGCGCCGGGCTCCAGGTCATCAGAGGTGGTGAAGCTGCGCAGAAACTGCAGCCGCGGGGCGGCCGGCGGATCAGGGAAAAAAACAGCCTCTTCGTTGTCAGCCGGTTTGGGCGTGGTCACGCAGCCGCTGAGCACTGCGGCGCCAAGCAAGAATGTCAGGAGAAGAGTGTAGCGGAAGAAATTCTTTACGTTGTTCATCAACCCACCATTTTTCATAGTTTGTCTTGTAATGATATGAGGGACTCGGAAAATACCAATTTACCATAACGCATCCCGTCTTCGGGCCAGCTTTGGCTGCGCCTCAATCGCAAAATCCTCAACGTAGCCCTGCTACGCCTGCGGTTTTGCTCAATCGTTGCAGCCAAATCTAACCCAAATCCGGGCGCGATCCAGGTATATTAGTATTTTCCGAGTCCCTGAGAACTAACAGAGAGATTAATTACCAACAGCAATGATGATGCCAAGGGATAAAAAATGCAAGGTGTTTTGGGAAATCAGGGCAATGTCCCGTCCTGTCAATGATTGTCAGGGGGGAATTGTCTGTGGAAAATCTGCTTGTTAGCTGAGCCTGCCAAACCACGGTGAAAACAGGGTTCTTTGGTTGGGAAGGTGGGGTAACCGGTAAGGGGATTTGACGGCTGGGTGAAAAAACTCAAGTATAGGGTGAAAAGCCCCTTTAGCTCCATGGGTATCTTCGGCAGTGACTCTCTAAAATTGGGCTGGCATGGGATAATATATTGGAATCGCTGTTAAAAAAAAAGTACATCAAGCGACATCGGACTTTGGCATAGTGTGTGCATTTAGGCTGGGCTGAAGATGATCTATCGTGATCATACTTGTAACGCGCTCATGGAATTTGGGGAAATTCATGGGATGCTGTTCTAGTCGAGGACAGCTTTTTAGTAAAAGGTGACTGCTGTCAAAAATGACAAATGTCGCAAGCAGGAGGAAAGATGATGAAAAAAAGTATTCTCTTAGCAGCTGCTTTCGGTCTGATCGCAGCCGGTGCGGCTCAAGCGCAGAATTCAACCACCGGTTCCTTTAACGCCGCCGCGGGCGCCGGTATTGTCGGCTCCAAGCATGACCTGAGCCTTGCCACGGGTATTGGCAATCTCTACGGACAGACCGATGCATTGGATCGTATCTGTATTTACTGCCATGCTCCTCACCATGCAATCCAGGAGGCCGATGCGGCCGGTATCGGCTATCTGCCCCTGTGGAACCATGGGGTAACCACCCAGTTTTACAACACCTACCAGAGCGATTTCGGTGACGGACCCGATGCCTCCGGCCTGGCCGGCGTAGGCGTTGATGGTGATGCCCAGCAGTTTGCCGATCGCCATCTCTTCAACGGCGAGGGCACCCTGGGCGAACCCGGTTCCGTTTCCCGCCTCTGCCTGAGCTGCCATGACGGCACGGTTGCGGTGAACGAGTATGGTTTTGATCCGGGTCGGGCCGAGTCCCGTGGTGCTGCCACCCATTTTATTGCCGATCAGTTCAAGATCGGCGGTGGAGGCAATCTGACCAACCATCATCCCATCGGCTTCAGCTACATCGATGTAGCAGCCCATGACGATGAGATTGCCAGTCCGGACACCGTAGTCAACGGTGCCGGCGAGGCCATGACCACCATCCGCTCGCTGCTTTACGGCGATAAGATGGAATGCGTGACCTGCCATGACGTGCACAACACCAAGAACACCGGTGAGACCTTCCTCTGGAAATCCGATACAAACAGTGGTTTCTGTCTGACCTGCCATATCAAATAGGCAACATAAATAAATGAAGTAGCAGTTTCCCGGGGGGAGCCTTTTTGCTCCCCCCTTTTTGTTTGCCCGATGTAATCCCTCCCTTTCTCCTGCCTGCCTGTAGTCGAGGTGATCAGGGTAAATTCCGTGCTTGTCCGGCAGTTATTCCCTCCGCCTGCATTATTCGGGGTATTTACCCCTTGTTTGGGGCAATTAACCCTGGTTGGGTGATATGCTCCATTGGGAAGTCAAGCCTCCGTAGACCGATTCATTCCGGATAGCAGCTAGATAAAATAAAAAATCAAATCATGTCAGCCAGATAGCCTGCACTGAGACTCTCCTGGGGCTTTTATGGAGCAAGCGCTACAGCGTGGCATAACAATTGATGCATCTGTTTGCAGGCAAATAGACCCTTGCGCTCAGCGGCTGTTCCCCTGTGTCGTCTCTGGGGGGAATCGACCTGGCCGCGAGGACTTTGCGATGGGGATTGCCGGCATATTTGCTGTGCTGCTGTTTTTTTGGTGTTTCCGGCAGCAGAGCCCGTTTTCCGGTTGAGTGAGGACCCTGATCCGGGGGTCAGCATGTCATGCTGCCTTTGCGGCGCCATGAAAGCATGGTGGGATCAGGAAATTTTTCTTTTGAAAAGGGGAGAATAAAATGAAGAAGAAAATCTGTGCAGGAGCTTTGGCGGTTGTGGGGCTTGCCATCCCTTCTCTGGGCCTGGGGGCTTTTGGTGATATCCCGTGCTCGAGCTGTCACGGGTGGAATGACTGTACGAGTCCCAAGGGAGAGTGTGGCTCATGCCATGCTCTGCCGCCTGCCACCGGGGCTCATCTCGCCCATTTCGGCGGGGTGAATCAGCCGGTGACGTATGGCGATCTGCGCCTGACCGCCGATTTTAGCGGCGGGCAGGCCGCCACCGTCAATATGATCGGCTGCGGCAACTGTCATCCGCTTGATTCCGCCTCCCATGGCAACGGCGTATGGGGGGATATCGAACTGGCCAATCCTGCGGCGCCAGCCGGCAGCATCAAGGCGGCCAACAGTGGCGCCTCCCATGACCCTGCCACCGGAACCTGCAGCAATGTTTACTGCCACAGCGCCAACAGCTGGACCACGGATGGTGACGTGCCCATGCCGTGGCCGGCCGGCACGCTGCCGGACAACATCGTCACCACCAGAATATATAAGGATGTGCAATGGAATAGCGGCACCACCCTTAACTGCAACGGCTGCCACGGTAATTCGCCCAAGACCAACGCTGTAGAGAACAGCGGCGGCTCAGGGGACAGCCATTACTGGATCGATGATTACGGCTATGAGGATCTGCATGTGTGGAATCATGGTTTTGAGGCCATAGGCTGCCGTACCTGCCATTATGATACGGTGCGGCAGCCCAGCACCACGGGGATCGGCACGGACGGCCTGCGTTTCTACAACGATGTTGCCCTGTTTGACAAGGCGAAACATGTGAACGGCTCCGTGGATGTGGTCTTTGATACGGTAAACGGTTTCACTTACAATGCCTCTTCAGTAATCACCTATGACCTTGCCGGTTCCTCCTATGATCCGGCGACCAAGACCTGCACGAATGTCGGCTGCCATAACGGCGGCAGCAAGGCTGAGGACACGGTTATCTGGGGCACGCCCTACCGCTGGTGGGTTGATCAGGAATGCGACCGCTGCCATCAGTTTTACGGGACACCGTGAGGGTGCTTGTTTGACAATTGGATAAGGCGTACTTTTCCGTCAATTTGCATACCAGGATGACGCCGGCACGCCGTCTTTCACACCCATGAAGGATGTTGGTGCCGCAGGAGAATGAAAATGAAAAAGAAATATACCTTGAGCGGTTTGATGATATTGGCAGGTTTACTGCTGGGCAGGTCCGCTGTTGCCGCCCAGTCACCCCATTGGCTGGAAAATAACATTTACTGTCTTGACTGTCATGTCGATCATCAGGGCACGACCGTGGCCTGCACCGATTGCCATGACAATGACACAGGAGGGAATTATTCCAAACTGGACGCACCGGCGGTGCAGAGCCACGCCGGTTTCAGCTGCGTGACCTGTCATGATCCCCATACCTCGTCACAGTGCACCCTGCCGCTGGTGACAGGCAGTTTCAGCGGTTATCAGGTAGGTGCACAGACCACCACCTTTTCCATCGATTCGTTGGCTATCGTTGATCCGGCCTGGAGTGATCCGGCCCGGTGGAGCGCCAAAAGCGGTCCGGAACGGGGTCTGATCTTTACGGTGGCCCTTGGCCTGCTGGACAACACCAGAACACCGCCGGAATATGTGGACTTCTCTTCCGAGGTGGTGGCGGCTGACGCGGGTTCGATTACGGTAAACGGCACCCATGCCGGCAGCGCCCTGAATGGTTCCTCGGAGTTCAGCCTGATTTTCGGCCAACTCATCGCCAGCGAGATCATCGGCCAGCCGGTGGTCTTCAGCGGGCCTGCCACCTTTGCGGCAAACGACGGGTTAGGCCCTGACGGCAACGATTCCACGCCGGACGGAGTATGCCAGGTCTGCCACACCCAGACCAAATACTGGCGCAATGACGGTTCCTTGGGCAGCCATAACAACGGCCAGGATTGTACCATCTGTCATGAGCATCAGAGCGGCTTTAACGCCAACTGCAACTCCTGCCACGGCAATCCGCCGGTGGTGGATACGGCCCAGGGGGGGGGACGGCCTGGTGGCTGTCCCGGCTGCAACAGGTTCCATAACAGCAGGGGCTCATGCCCTGCATGCCACAGGGGATGGGTATAACTTCAGCTGCGACACTTGCCACTCCGGCGGCATGCCGACCTCTCCCATCTCGGATAACAACATGATTCAGATCGGTTTTGGGGTCAACCCCGTTGGCGTTATCGCAAACTATGACGGGCAGGCAGGGCTGCAAGCCCCGTACGGTTATGAAGGGACAGGTGATACCACGGTGACCCTCGGCAACAGTCTGACCTGCAGTAATGTCTACTGTCACAGCAACGGCGCCTGGGTCTCAACCGGCAAATTCAATTCTAACGTCACCCTTGCCTGGGATGCGCAGGGGCCGCTGTCCTGCAGCAGCTGTCATCCTTATCCCATGGCGACAGGCGCGGATGATCCGCGCAAGAATACCCATGGCCGCCATGCCATGGCAGGCTACGGCAGTTGCCAGCTATGCCACTACCAAACCACCACGGACGGTGCAACCATACATGACCGCTCGCAGCATGCCAACCAGGCCTATGACGTTGTCCCAGCCCCGACCTTTACGGGCCGCCCTGTTGACGGCAACGTGCCTCTGGCCTTTAACTACAGCTTTGCCAAGGTCGGGGGCACCTGTTCCGCCAACTCCTGCCATGCCTACTGGGGCTATTCCGATCCGGCCCGCTGGGGGGTGAACATTGATCTGATGGTGACACCCTATGTCAGTGCGCTGTCCTCGCTCACCGCAGACCGGACAATTACCTTTGATGCCAGCCGGTCCTCCTGTTACGAAAACGTGGGCGGCGTGCTGGAGGAGCTGGTTTGTAGCTATACCTGGGATTTCGGCGGCAGCGGTAACGTGGTCGGCGGCAACGGCTCTGATAAAGTGATCTACCAGTATGGCGCCGAGGGCAGTTACGTGGCAAGTCTCACCCTGCGCGAGTCAGTAAGCGGCAAGACAAACACGGCAAGCGTGACGGTTACTGCCGAAAATGTTGCCCCTCCTGCCTCGGTGGTTGATTTTGCCACGACAGTGACCGGCAAAACCGTAAATCTCTCGACCACTCTGCCCGCTGATGTCGTAAGGCTTTATGTTTACTGGGGGGATGGCAAGAAAACCGTGTACTCAAACCCGGTAACGGATGTCATGATCCATACTTTCAGTCTCGGCAACCGTACGTATAATATGAGTGCCACCAGCTATGACGTCGCCTATCACAAGGTGGACTATACCGTTGCCGACGACCCGGATCTTGCTGTTTTCATTCCCTGAATAATGTGATGCAGCAGATGGGTGGGCGAATTGTCCCGCCCGGGTGGTGTGCGATAAAAGGATTGGTGGGGCATTTGCCGCACCAATCCTTTTTTTTCTGCGTGCTGATTTCAAGAAATTTATTCTTTCGAGTCAGAATATTAGACGTTAAGTGATAGCGTTTATCAAAAAAAGCCGGGGATTCTGAACGGGTGCAAAGCAGTTTAATTTTCAGCGGGAAAAAGAAGAAATTGGGCATTCTATCCCAGGGAAAATGGACAATATTGGGTGTATGCACCCAATAAATTCTTTCTGCTATGGACTTGATATCCCATAAAAAAGCCAAAACCAACCAAAAGGGTGAAATACCCCTTTAGAGGGTGAAGGTACTCTGTTTTTCGGGGTGGAGGATGGGTGGTTGTCTTGTTGGTGGTAAGAAAATATGTATTTTATTTCATATAGTTAACTAAAAAGTACGGGTAATTTTCTGGCTGGGCACGCCGTTTGCTATTTGCCTTGTCATCTTTCTCAGATTTTCAGGTAGCGCTGTTACAAGCATGAGATTGTTTGCCGACTGTTAAGTGTAGGAGCGGTTCCCCCAAACCGTTTTGGCCGCCGGCAAAGATCGAACCAAAAGAAGAAGTTAACCAAGGAGTGAAAAATGAGAAAAAGGTATAAAAACGGCTTACTGGTATCAGCCCTGACCACAGCAGTCCTGATGGTTGGCGCCACTGCCTTTGCCCATCCAGGAACTATTCCCCTCAGGGACACTGCCGGAAATTTGATTACCAATACCACCACCCCCTACAGCCCCAAAAAGACCTGCGGTGCCTGCCATAACACCGTTGTCAACTATGATATTGATGGCAGGGAACTCGATGAAGCGGTCAGTGTCAAGGGCAGCTATGACGGCGGCGGCGCAACCAAGACCGTGGTCAAGACCCAGGGTATCCAGAACCAGGCCACCGGCGAAGCCGAGTGGGTTACTTTTGAAACAACAGCATACAAGCATGGTTTTGTCGTCGGCCGCCATTCCCAGGAAGGACGGAACGAGGATTACGGCAATCATCTGCGGCATGCGGTGCACGGCAAATTCTGGGCCAATGCCACCGGCATGTTCGGCAAGTACTGACCCCCCTCCAACCGCCAGTTGGCGGCTAAAAATGCTGATCCTTTAAGCAATCCCCTTTCCGTTGAGATGGGCGCTCAGTCCTGGACTAACACCTGTGGTGTCTGTCACGTAGGTGGCGGCCAGATGGAATATGACCGTGATCTCAATGACTACAGTGCTGCTTCAGCACCGGGCGATGCCTTTGTTCTGAAGTATGCCCGTCCCGATGATCCGGCTACCCCGGAAGACGAAACATCCTGGAAAAACGTAACCGCTGGTTGGATGAGCGACACCAATAAGGCCGAGATGGACTGCCTCATGTGCCATCTGAACGGCTCCAATCCCGGTTCCGCCTGGTTGAAGACCCTTGATTGCGGACCAAGCAATCCGATCGGACCTATGACCGATCCGACCTGTTCCGGTACCCCCATGTTCCCCGGCACCCGCACCGTGTCTGGTCCAACTGAGTGGACCTACGATATGTTCAACCGCAACTTCGGTCTGAAACAGCGTCGTATGGACCTCATCGCCTCCATGGGCGCCGGCGCCAAGGGTACCTTTGATGCGAACGGCAAATTGACCGGCATCGAATGGGATGCCGAAAAAATTTCACACGCCAATCCTGCCCAGTCAGGCCTTATCGGCACCTGTGTCACCGGTACTGTAAGAGACTCAATTGAAGGTTGCGCCGATTACACGCGCAATGCCGCAACATGCCAGAATCCCGATGGTACATATCCCCAGGACAACGGCGAGAACATAAATTATCTTATTAATGGTATCTCTGACTGTCTCAAGATCACGGATGCCAACCTCGCCACCACACCGAAGAGCGAGAACTGCTCCGTCTGCCACGCCCGCGATGACCAAACCATGGGTCTGCCCGGCATGATCTCCATGAAGACCGGTTTTGGTAACTACGGACTTATTATGGATCCGTCCAACCCGATGCCGTCCGGCAACATGGGCGCCAGCCGTGATCTCAATACGGACAACGGCGCAGGTGCACTGAACGACGATTACTGGTTTGACTTCGGCTGCAAGACCGGTATGGGCAAGCGCGCTCACAAGGTGGGCGCCGCCGGCGACTATGTAGGTCCGAACGCCCGGTACGGCATGTCCATGTTCCTGCCGACCACGCTGACCCCCCAGGTTGAGGGTACAGGCCCGGAGGCCGGCGACCCGATCCCCGGCAAGATGCCGGACGTCGATGTGCATGACGCAGGCGGCATGCAGTGCGCTGACTGTCACTATGCCATCGGTTCCGAGACGGCTACCGGTTATGTTGACGTTCCCGCCCAAACCACGCAAGGCTATGCCTATCCGGCCGAGCGCGTTTACGGCATGGATCACCAGTTTGCCCAATCCCAGTCTACCCCGGATGTAAAGAGTAAAAACAATCTGGACGGCAAGGTAAGCTGCGAGTCCTGTCATATTACCCAGGATCACCCACGGCTCCTGGGTAATGGTGGAACCCTGGTTGCTCCGGTTCCGCTGCACAACGGTCTGCCCCAGCTGCATCTTGACAAGATCGGCTGTGTGACCTGCCATGTGCCTGAGACCTACTCTGCGCCCGGACGTCTGAAATATCGCGACTGGACCGCCGGTTTTGCCCGGGGCACCTTCCGGAATACCCTGGACTGGAACTATGACCTGATCACCGGTTCCCATAAAACTGTTCCGCAAATCCGCAAATGGGCTGATAAGGGTATGGGTACCAAGATCTATCCGTTCCTGCCTTCCCTGTTGCCCACCTGGTACGAGATGGTGCCGAACAGCGGCGTGCTGGTTAAAGATGATGCCGGCATGGTCGCGGCTGGCGAGCCCATGGATAACATCCTTGATGCCGAGTCAGCATTCTTACCGTCTCCGGCGAAAAACCGCGACCTGCAGGTGGTTGCCGAGTATGTCCGTGACAACAATCCGGGATTTGACATGCGCCTCAACGGCGGTAACACCATTCCGCTGTTTGACGGCTTCCAGATCGTTGACTCCTGGGAGATCGATACCAAGGCCGAGATCGACGCCATGCTGGACGGCTTCAACGGCCAGGTCAACGGTTCCGACGCCCGTTTCGTCAGCTTCCTCAACGTTGTTGAGGCGGATTTTGACGTCACCCACGGCATCGTGCCGAAAGAGTGGTCCCTTGGTGGTTCCGCACGCGGCGGCTGCGTAAGCTGTCATTCCTCCATGAATGCGGGCAGCCCCAACTACTCACCGTATTCAATCGGCTTCTTTGAGGGTTACGTACAGCCTGTGGCCAATGCCGGCATGCCTGGCTTTGGTGTGGGCGCCTATGAGATGGTCAAGAACTGGATGGCCATGTTTGCCGACTTCGACGCCGCCGCAATGTGCGGCGCCAATGATCCGACCAAGATGGCTGCAGATGGTATGGGCGGCATGTTGAATCCCTATACCGATCATCACAACTTTTACTTCAACCCCATGACCGGCGAGCCCAAAATGACTGCCGAGTGCGCTTCCTGGTCCTGGTTCTCCAATAACCCGATGTTCGGCACAACCGGCGGCAACGCCCAACTGCAGCACGTTATCGGCATGATGTCCGCGACCTTTGATCAGGCCATGGGCTTCCCGGCCGGAACCGCCATGCAGATGGGTATGTACGACGGTGTTGCCGGTCTCCAGGGCTTTGCTCTGAAAGAGCTGCAGACCGCAGGCACCCTGGGATGTAATCCGTTTGCCGGCCCGGTAAGCTTCAGCCCGTCTCCTGACATGAATGGCGACGGCAAGCCTGATCAGACCGTCAACAACTGTATGCCAAACTATGCCGGTATGCCCGGCATGGAAGCTTACGCCGGCATGATCAACGGTACCTGTACCGGCGCTGATCCGGGCAATGGCGTTCCCGGCGCCTGTACCGGCGGTTTCCGCAACAACGGCGCCTGTATGGTAGACGCCGACTGTGAAGGCGCCATGACCGATATGGCTGAAATTGGCCACAACCCGTTCGGTCTGCTGATGAACAGGCATGATGCGGTATCTCACTTCAAGATCGACCTGCAGCAGAGTTACAAAGCTGATGGTTCTCAGATAGTGAAGTGGGCGGAAAGCGGTGATCGGAACCCGAGCAACCCGAATCATGTTGCCTCCTGGGATCAGGCTGCCTACTGCTACGACTACATGGGTGGAGCGAATCCCATGCAGCCGGCCGTTGTTCCTTGTAATTCCGCGGCAGCTACCGCCATGGACGGCAAGGCACACATTGCCACTGCCATGAGCGCCAACCAGTTCCTCGGTTACACCCCGCAGACTCTGGCGCTGCTGATGAATCAGGGTACGGCACAGTCGCAGGCTCAGCTGAAAGTAACCGCCAACCTCAGTGCGTTGTCAAGCATTGATACAGATCTGACCGTTACGCTTGATGCAAGCAGGTCAACCTGTGCGGCACTGGTGGATGGTGTCTATGTGGCTTATGCCCCTGGCTGCAACTACTCCTTTGATACCAATGGCGGTACAGTTGTCGGTGGTAACGGGGTGGACGAGGTGGTTGCAGTGTATGGTGCAGAGGGTGATGTTGATGTGAACGTCACCCTCTGCATGAACGACAATCCGGCTACCCTTGGCAATGAATCTGCTATCTGTGATACCGATACGGTCACCGCCTCTGCCATGATCGTTGAGGCTCCGGTTGCCGCAGTTGATTTCGCCACCAGCGTGGCCGGCAAAGTTGCTACCCTGACTGCTCCGACCCTTGATCCAGGCGTGGTTCGCGCCTATATCTACTGGGGTGACCGGACACGTACCGTGGTCACCAACGTGGCTACGCTGGCTAGCGGTATCAACCATACCTATGCCCGCGGCGGCCGCAGCTACAACATCATTGTTGATGTAATCGACGCAGCACATAGCAAAACCAGCTTTACCGTCTCCGATGACGGTGATCTCTCCGTAACTCTGCCGTAAATAAGTAAATGAGTAACGGAAGGTAAAGAGTAACCAATGACTGAGCAGGCGGTGAAACTCCGCCTGCTCTTTTCATTTGAGATTTAAGTATTGAGTTTGAAGAGGATAAAACAGAACGGTTCCGAATCTTACTGCCTGACCTGCTGTTCTGTTAGGAGTTTCCCCGGTATACCCCTGGTTGAAACCTGATGGCTTTGTAATAAGTCCAGACGCCGAATTTTCGTGATGATAAATCAGGAGTTGATCACGCACTGTACGGTTGTCGAGAGGTTTTTTTACGAGAGGAGTCAAACTTGATATTTAGGACTTTAAAAAAACTTTCATAAGGAGCTTTCCATGAAACGAATCAAATACTTAGCTTCGGCAATTTTTCTGGGAGCGGTGTTGCTTGCATCTCCAGTTGTGGCAAGTACTCCAGCTCCCGCTGCATCCGGGGCCTCCATAACCAGCGAACAGGCGGTGGCAACGCCGGATAAGAACGGGATTGATGCCAATCGCCAGAAGGCTGCGGAGGCCAGGAAGGAGATCGTAGCCCGGGTCAATGGGGCGGAGATAAATACGTATGACCTGCTGGGCATGATGAACCGGGTGGCCAATGCCTTTTACCGGGACGTCAAGGAGCCCACCGAGGAGATCACCCGGGAGATCAGACTTCGGGCGCTTGATCGGCTCATCTTTGAAGAATTGGCGGTGGAGGCGGCTGAGAAGCAGGGTATCAAGCCCAAGGCGGAAAAGACCCAGGAGGTAATCGATAATCTCAAAAGCAGCTATGACACGGAAGAGGGATTTGCCGGTTACCTTGCCGACATCGCTCTCACGGAGGAGCAGCTCCGGGCCAGGATAGACCGTGGCCAGCTTCTGGAAGGCATCACCGGCCGCGAGGTTTACCAGAAAACCAGTGAGGATCCCGCAGCAATGGACAGAATCTACAAGGAGTTCAAGGAGGCCGGTAAACTGAGAAAGTCGGAAAATTATCAGATCAAAGAGATTCTGGTCATGGCCGGCAAGGATGAACCGACGACCAGTGCCACCGCTGCAGAAATTCTGGCCCAGTTAAGGAGGAACAACAATGATTTCGGCAAGTTGATGCTCGACGGCACCTTCATTGTGCGCACGGTGCAGGTCAACAAGGACAGGAACCCCGCCATATTTGCCAAAATGCTGGGGATGAAGGTAGGCGAGTTCAGCGGCGTTGTGCAGGATGGCAATACCTTTCATATTTTCCAGGTGCTGGCAAAAGAGCCGGCCCGCGATATGACGGAAGATGAGGCGCGGACCATGCTGGAAGACAGACTGGCCTCGTATTTTCAAGAGAAACGCCGGGCGGAATGGATCAAGGAACTGCGGAAAGACGCCAAGGTTGAGATACTGCTGGATAAATAGCGTTTCAACGCTTAAACGTTTGAACACTTGAACGCTTTACTTGACCATTTCACCGTCAATGAAGAGAACCTTCTTCGTGTCGTTGTTGGGGAAGGTGAAGACGCCTTCCCCTTGGCGTTTACCGTCCCTGAAGGTCCCTTCGTAGATGAGGCCGCTGGCATAGGTGAAGATGCCGTGGCCATGGCGTTTGCCGGAAAGGAACTCTCCTTCATATTTTGAACCGCTGGCAAAGGTGTAGATGCCATAACCGTGACGGCTGCAGTTGAGAAAATGGCCTGTATACACAGAACCGTCTTCCAATTCCAGGGTTCCCTCGCCGTCAATACAGTTGCCTTTGACGCATGTGCCTTTGGTGTTATTGGGAAAGGTGACCCGTCCCTGGCCGGTAACAACCTTGCCGTTTTTAAATTGCCCGAGATACTGATGTTTAGAGAGAAAAGTGACCCGCATCTCGCCGTTGAACCGGCCGTTGTTGAATTCGCCGCGATACTCGGTGCCGTCAGGCAGGGAGAGGGTACCTTCACCCTGGTAGCTGTTGTTTTTGAAATTGCCTGAATAGGTGGTGCCGTCATCAAATTCCATGCCGCCGAAACCTTCGCGGATTTCATTTTTGAATTCGCCGCTGTAACGGGTTCCGTCAGGCCAGAGCATGATGCCGCGGCCGGTGATGCAGTTGCCCCGTTCGCATTCCGCATCGGTGCCATCGGCAAAGAGGACATAACCCCCGCCGTCATACTGGCCATATTTGAAGCTGCCTTCATACATGGAACCGGAGGGGAGAAAAAGGACGCCAGTGCCGCTTGGTTTACCGGCGGCAAACGATCCCTCATAACGGTTGCCGTCATCATAGAGCCAGCTACCTTGGCCATTCTGGCAATCTCCGGCAGTGCATCTGCCTGCAACCTTTTTTGCAGGCTGGGCAGTGTCGCCTTTTTGCTTGTTCGGCTGGAACCAGGAGCAGCCGCCTGCCAGCAGCAGGGTGGCAACCAGCAGTGAGGATGTCTTTTTTTTCATGTTCACGCACCAGACAGGCTGAAGATTTTGCAGAGTGCAGCATGATGTCCAGTCAAGGAATCAGGCCTCCTGATTTTGAGTTTGATAACTTGACATCACCAAAATTTTTTGTCAACAATCAAAACTGATGAATTTGAAAAATATTACTAATCTCATTATCATTTTCTGCCTATGCGGGTTACTCTTTTTGCTGTTTTCACCAGCCCCTGCAGCCTGGGCGCAGCAGGGCGGAAACGTTCGTTCCACAGTCAGTGCCAGTGATTGCGGCAAGTGTCATGAAGGTATTGTCCTCACCCTGCAGCGCAAGGGCAAGGCCCACCAGCAGCTCTGCCTGGATTGCCATCAGGGGCATCCTCCGGCGGACATGGAGGTTGTCCCGTCCTGCAGTCGCTGCCATCAGGATGGGCCTCATTTTGCATTGCCCGGCTGCCTGACATGTCATACTGATCCGCATCAACCGCTGGAGATCAGCTTTACCCGGGATATAACCGCCCCCTGCCTGGCCTGCCATAAGCAGCAGAGTGAACAGCTGCTCGCCAACCCGAGCATTCACAGTAAACTGGCCTGCTCGGCCTGTCATACCTTTCATGGCCAGATCCAGCCCTGTCAGAACTGCCATCAGCCCCATTCCGACACCATGGGGCGAGACAGCTGCCACGGCTGCCATAAGGCGCACATGCCCCTTGTCGTGACATACGGCGAACATATCGTTTCCGAATACTGCGGCTCCTGTCATAAGGATGTTTATGAGACCATGGCGGCTACCTGGTCAAAGCACAGAAAAGTGCCCTGTGTGCAGTGCCATGCCGGACGCCATGCCATGATTCCCCGCTGCCGGGATTGTCATGGCGAGCCGCATCCCCGGGAAATCTGGATAAAGTTTAAGGAATGCGCTGACTGCCATGGGGTGGCCCATGAGCTGTGGGCAACCAAGGCCAGTAAAAATAAATTTGCGGAAAAAAACTAAGAAGATCCGGTGTGCACTTGGACAAATCGACATTAATGCAGATTGCAGGTAATTGTGACCACACGAACGGAGGAGTAAATCGCCTTTTCCCCTTGTTTTTATCTGTCCTGACGGTTTTCGTTGTTTTAACCCTTGCCGCAGTTAATGACTGTCGGGCCGATAACTGTCTGGCAAACGGCTGTCATGCTGAAGTGAAGATGAAGCAGTTTGTCCATGCCCCGGTTGATGGGGATGACTGCCTGTCCTGCCACCAACAGGTGAACCCGCAACACCCGTCTTCTGCGGGAAAGGACTTTGCCGGAGCGGCAGAGGGCAGTGACCTCTGTTTTCAGTGTCATGATCAGGAGGGGTTTAACGGCCGGCAGAAACATGGCCCGTCCGCCTCCGGTGCCTGTACCGCGTGTCATGATCCCCACGGTTCCGATCAAAAGGGTCTGCTGAAAATGCCGTTGAAACAGCTGTGCCTTGACTGTCACCAGGATTTCGCGGCGAGCATGGAGGAGGCCGCCCATCTGCATACCGCCATCCGCAAGCTTGACTGCGGCGCCTGCCATATGCCCCACAGCAGCGACCAGCCCAGCCTGCTGAAAGGGGACAGCATCAACCTCTGCTTCGGCTGTCACGAGAATATTAAAAACAAATATGATACCTCCCTGAACAAGCATAAGGCCCTTTATGTCCGGCAGCGCTGCGGCAACTGTCATTTTGCCCACTTTTCCCAATATCCCGCCCTGCTGGTAAAAGAAGGGGCTGATCTCTGTTTCACCTGCCATGGCCAGGATGAGCCGGACCGCACCGATGCACCCTTCAACATCCGCCAGGAGATAGAGGGGAAAGAGGTGGTGCACGGTCCGGTTGCCGAAGGAGAATGCGGCGCCTGTCATGAGGTGCATGGCAGTAATTTCGCCATGTTGCTGACAGGTCCCTTCCCCCGGACCTTTTATGCCCCGTATCAGCCTGATGAATATGACTTCTGCTTTCAGTGCCATGATAAGGAGCTGCTTACCTCCCAGCCGGTAAAAAATCAGACGGGTTTTCGTAACGGCACGGACAATCTCCATTATCGCCATGTGGCCAGAAAACAGAAGGGCCGCACCTGTCTGGCCTGTCACAGCGTGCACGCCAGCAACGGCCAGAAACTGATCAATCCGGAAGGGATTCCCTTCGGTAAATGGAAGATTCCCATCAGATTTGCGGCAACCGATACCGGGGGCGGGTGTGTGCCCGGCTGTCATCGTTCACTGGATTATGACCGGCAGACCTCGGTTGATTACAGTAAACCCGGAGCGGCGAAACAGAAGGAAACAAAAGAGTCGCCAGCCGCTCAGAAAGATACCAAGCCGCCTGCGGCGGAGAAGGACACACTGGAAACAGAGCCACTCGATACCGAGCGGATAACACGATGAAACGGCTACTCCTCATATTTCCCCTTGTCTGCGGATCATTGCTGCTGGCTCTAGCCGGCTGTTCCAACGATCCGCTCATCAACCAGAAAAGGCTGACCAATGTCTTTGACGGGGTACCGGACCTGCCGCCGCTTGAGCAGCTGTGCAAGGATAATATGGGTGATATCTTCAACACCTATTATGAGGAAAGGCTGGCCGAGGCTGCGGCAGGCTCCGTTGAAGACGAAAAGACCGTTGTCGCCGGTTCAAGCCATCCCCCCTATGCGGAAAAAAACTGCCAGGGCTGTCATGACTTCAAAAAGAAGAATCTGCTCATTTATCCGGCCGATCAGCTGTGCGAAACGTGCCATGTCGGTTTTGTCAAAGGAAAATACATCCATGGCCCGGTCTCGGTGCGGGACTGTCTGGCCTGTCATCTGCCGCACAGTTCAAAAAACAAGGCACTGCTGCAGGAGAGCGTGAGCGAGATCTGCGCCAAATGCCACCAGGAGGAGCGGCTGGCCTCGCAGATGCATAAACTCGTCATGAAGCACGATATGGAATGCGTCAACTGCCATGATGCCCATGGCGGGGACACCCCCTATTTCCTGAAATAAGCCGACGGGAATGAGCACTTTTGCCGTGGAAACATCAATGTGAATTTTCAGCCTATGCGACCATTATTTTTCAGCATGATCCTTATTTTTATTTTTCTGTCGGCAGGCTTCCGGGCTCTTGCCCAGACAGGCTGTGTCACAGCCCTGTGCCATGGGGGATTTGCGGAGAAACGGCAGACCCATCCCGCCCAGAAGCAATGCTCCTCCTGCCATCTTGACAGCGAAGACCAACACGCCAAGGGAGGCGAAAAGCCCCCCGCTCTCCGGGAGGATATATGTGTCTCCTGCCATGACAAGGTGCTTGCCCATCGTTATCTGCATTCGCCGGTTACCAAGTCGAGCTGCCATCTCTGTCATGACCCCCATGGCGACATGTTAAGGAAACTGCTGCCGGAAGGCTACTCCGATAAACCATTTATCAACTATGACGCCGAGGCCTACAAGCTCTGCTTTTCCTGCCACAAGCGTGATCTGCTCATGTTCCCGGACACGTCCTATTCCACCGGCTTCCGCAACGGCACCGTCAATCTCCACTATCTCCATGTCAACAAGGCCATTCGGGGCAGGAGCTGCAAACTTTGCCACGCCATGCATGGGGCGGAGGAGCCGAAGATGATGGCGGATACGGTTTCCTTCGGCAATTGGCGAATGCCGGTGAATTTCAGGATGACGGAAACCGGCGGCAGCTGCTCTCCCGGCTGTCACGAGACCCGGCAGTATGACCGCAAGGCGAGGCCAATGCCGCCGGAAGGCCGGCAAACCGAAAATAATGAATGAGGTGATGTGTTGTGAGTGAAGCCCGACCGTATCAGGTTATTGATAAATCATACATGCCCATGCTGGTTATCCGCAGCGCCCTGATTTTTATTGCCGGCCTGCTGATCACTGCAGGTATTTTCTTTCTGCTGATGCGTCAGTCCATCGGCCCGAACTATGGCGAAGGGTTCCGCATGCTGGCTCAGCTGAACCGCGATATCTTCTCTAAATCCCTGGTCATATACGGCAGCACGGTGCTGGTGGCGCTGGGCTGTATCGCAGTCAGCATCATGCTTTATTCCCACCGGGTTGCCGGGCCTGTTTATCGCCTGCGGCTTTTTGCCGGCCGGATCGCTGCAGGTGAGGTCAGCGCCCGGGTCGCACTGCGGCAGACGGACGTGGTGCATCCCCTGGCCGTGGAAATGAACCGGCTGAGCGGCAGTTTCCGGCAGACACTGACAGCAGTCATGCTGGAGATGGAGGCCCTGGAAAAACAGGCGGATCATCTTGAAAAAAACCAGGACCGGCGGGCGGCGCTCAATGAAATCAGAGATGGAGCGGGAAGGATTTCCTCTCTCATCGGCAAGTACAAATTGTAATTGCCGGCGGTATGAAAAAGTCCGTTCTTTTTTCACTGTTATTTCTCTGCGCCCTGTCTCTGGTTGTCTATTGTCTGGAGCGAAATCCCCATGACTTCAAGCAGAGCGAATGCGGCTTGTGTCACCAGGGGGACCCAGGCTCAGCGAATTCGCTGCTGCCGGCCAGCTCGACCGGGGCCTGTACCAAATGTCATGGCGACATCCTGCGTTCCGGTTTCATGCATCCCTTTGATGTACGACCCGAGCAGGTGAGTATTCCCAGGGACTTCCCCCTTGCTCCGTCAGGTTTGCTTGTCTGCACCACCTGCCATGGCGTGCATGCCGCCCATATCGATGCGTTGGGACAAAAAACGTATTTCCTGCGGCGTCAGGAACGGGGCCGGGCCTTCTGCGCCAGCTGCCACAGTCAGAGTACCCTCACCGGCGGCCACGCACTGGGGCTCGGCGAGGCGCATTTTCAATCAAAGTATATCTCGACCGGTTACGGGCAGGAGCTTGATGAAACCTCGAAAAACTGTATTTCCTGCCATGACGGCACCTATGGGTCATCGGTGTCCATTTCCAGCGGGGTCTGGCAGCACAGCAGTAATTATGATCCTGCCGGCAGGGGGCTTGATCGCAAGCATCCCATCGGCATCGACTATGAAGAGGCCCGCTTCAGGCATGGCCGGAAAACGGATCTGCGGCCTCTGTCCATGGTTGATCCGCGTATTCAGCTGTATAACGGCAGGCTGGGTTGCGGCACCTGCCATAATCCCTATTCCCATCTTGAGGATGATCTGGTGATGAGCAATGAACACAGCGCCCTCTGTTTCACCTGCCATCAGATTGATTGAGTGAGAAGAGAGAAGTGAAAAGTGAGGAGTGAAGAGTGAGGAGTAGGGGCGGTTCGCGAACCGCCCTGTGAGGTTTTACTTCTCACTTTTCACTCAATGTCATTAACCAATGTCATTAACTTAGTACACGTATTCTTAAATACGATGACGTATTTTTGTTGAAAGTTTGACTTTTAACGTGATAACGTACCTCCAAACAATAAAGGAGGTGCGATATCCCAAGAAAAAGCCCATACACAATATTG
>JAHILF010000111.1 GCA_018897105.1 Pseudomonadota bacterium | reverse complement strand
TAAACTCGAACACCTTGACAGGTTCCGCCTTAAGGCTACACCTATCAAGGCGTTCGAGCCACTGCGCTTCTCAGCTGTAGCACAAGCATAAAAGCCGCTTGCCCTACAGCCTGCGATGCTCGAGGCTCAACAGCGGCGATAGCTCATGGCCATCTGGCCATGCAAATATGCCCCCACCACTCACTCCTCTAGGGCTTATGGGGTTAATTTTTTGCCCGCTTTCAGAGGAGACAGCTCGTTTCTTGTGAAAATGTACAACTATGCTCGTATTTGGTGACAAGCCCAGTTCTTTGTAGGTTTCTTCTTTTGCTGCCACCCCTCTATAAGTAGCCGATTCAGATGTATATTTTCCCTGACGCTTTTTGGCTTTGCTGGCTGGAAAGCCATAAATTGAACAGACGCCAAGTTCTAAAGCTGAGGTGATTATCATGCGCCTTAACTGTGGCAATGGGCGAAAAATAGCGGCCATTGTTCTAGCGAACTCATTACTCAAACGGTAGTAGGCAATATCTATATCATCTTCTTTTCTCGGGATCTCGGGTGGTAGATCGACATGGGCCATGTATCCTTCTATTGGTTCAATTCCAAAGTGTGTTGGCACCATTAATTCGCCGTGCTGCAAATTGTCGGTTACGTGAGCCGCTGTATATAGGAAAGGCATCCCTTGAAAGTCGACAAAGATACCTGTGCCTACCTGGTGCAACATATCCGTGTATTTTTCCTTAGCGAATATTGGAACAATCGCTTCATCTGGGTCAGTGGCATACATTATAAAAACCTAACAAGTAATTCTACAGACCTGTATATCACCCCAAATTGAAGGGTGCTCCGCCTGTTCTCTCATGGGCGGAAGCATCGGCTCTTTGACTACACATGAACGTTATCATCCGAATACTTCAATATTTTTTTCTTGCCAAGACAATTTTGCACGAATTAATACTTTTCTGTATATCATCCAAAATGGAAGAATAACCAGTTTCTGGAGAACTCCGAATGCTCTCTATCCCAGCTGCATTACAGGCAAGTTACGAGGCGTATCTGCGGGCCGGAGAAATCCCGGAAACCGTTCACAGAGAATTAAGGGGACATCATACCTATTACGGACCAATCAGTCTTTAGACATGAATAAGCTGCCTCCCGAACTACCCAGAACTACCCCAGAACTTTCATAGCCGAATACGATGGAGAGGTGAGTCGGTCGATGTGTTCTGTTAGGTGCCTGGGACTTCCACATCTAATCATATGCTTCTAATCCAGCCTTCATGGCACCTTCAATAGTACCATCAACATGATGTTCGCCGGGGAAAAACCATTCATCCTGGTCATATCGGCCAGAGCTGTATTTATAAATTGCAAACTCCCAGCGGTTCATTTCGCCAGTGTACTCAAGGCGACAGATTTGTCCTGTCGTTCCAGAATCATCTCTGTCGAGATACAAAAATTTTCCCTTGATGCGAGCAACGTAGCGTCTCCCGCTATCAGTGAGTATACTTTGATTGAACTGATCCACTATCCGCTGAACTTCTACTTTCACCTTTTCCGGAATTGATTTCGATGGCATCTCATCTCCATTGTCTATTTCAAGTAACAACTGTGGTCAAAAAACTACGCCAGAACTACGATGAGTACTTCCTTGCGTCAATCCATTCAGCAGCGTCTTTTGACAGCCAGCCCTTGCGATTTTTCAAGTTCCGCTTTCCGCAGTTGGAGCAACTGTAATTTCTTTTTTAGCTCGTTGATTTCCTTTTTGATTTGTCGCAGTTCCGTTTGAGCCTTGACAGAGGACACATGCTCGGGCCCCAATTCCTCTGCCATGTACGCCTCCAGTTGCCGTCGTAGAATTCGCAGGTACGGGTTGCCCCAGGTTGATCCCTCGCGAAACTCGAGTTTCCCAGCGTTGATCCCTTGAATAATGAAGTCGCGGCTAACGCCGTATTCCTTTTGCGCAGTGACATCACTCAAGATTGCGCCTTTCCGATTCCATTCACCGTATTCCGCCATAATTCATCTTTGCGCCATCAACTTGATATGAAGTGTTTTTTCAGACATATCCGTCTTGCTGCAAATAGCATCATTTTTTCTATTATACCGGGGATATCAAGATGTCAACGGCAAAATAAAAAGGGGGACAATGCCGGAAATACATTGATCACCATTTCCTTTCCCCAAAAAATGATTACTGATTTTTTTTCAATCGGGTATAGTATTTCTCTTTAAATTCTTTATTCATAACCCTGAGCGGCAAACCTTAAACACCTAACCTTATGAACCACAAAGCAATGAACAAACCAGGATATTACGGAGAATGGGGCGGCGCCTTCATTCCTGAAGTGTTGTACCAGACCTTCTGCGAACTCAATGAGGCCTTTCAAAAGGCCAAAGCCGATCCCGCTTTCTGGCAGGAATACCTCAGCCTGATGAGCACCTACTCCTGCCGTCCCACGCCGTTGACCCATGCGGAGAATCTTTCCCGCCATTTCGGCGGGGCGCAGATCTTCATCAAACGGGAAGACCTCAACCACACCGGCGCCCACAAGGCCAACAATGTCATGGGCCAGGGCCTGCTGGTGAAAAGGATGGGCAAGACACGGGTCATCGCCGAAACCGGCGCCGGCCAGCACGGGGTGGCAACCGCCACCATGGCCGCCAAATTCGGTTTTGCCTGCACCATCTACATGGGCGAAGAGGATGTGCAGCGCCAGCGGCCCAATGTCTTCTGGATGGAAAAGCTCGGCTCCACGGTGGTGCCGGTCACCTCGGGCTCCAAGACATTAAAAGACGCCATCAACGAGGCCTTCCGCGACTGGGTGACCCGCATGGATGACACCCATTACGTCATGGGCACGGTCTGCGGCCCCCATCCCTTTCCGGAAATGGTGGCCTGGTTTCAATCCATCATCGGCCGGGAGGCCTGCGGCCAGATCAAGCAGCAGTTCGGCAGACAGCCAAGCCGGGTCTACGCCTGTGTCGGCGGCGGCTCCAACGCCATGGGGATTTTTCAGGGGTTTCTCGACAACCCGGCGGTTGAGCTGGTGGGGGTGGAGGCAGGCGGCAAGGGCCTGGACAGCGGCATGCACGCCTCGCGTCTGGCGGCCAAGGATGGTTCCCCCGGGGTGGCCCAGGGCTACAAGACCATGTTCCTGCAGAACAGCGACGGCCAGATGATGGATACCCACTCGGTGGCGGCCGGACTCGATTACGTCGGCGTCTCCCCCATTCTCACCGATCTCTGGCAGCAAAAGCGGGTGCGCTTCAGCGCGGCCACCGATGCGGAGGTCATGGCCGCCCTTGATCTCACCATGAAAAAGGAGGGGATCATCCCGGCCCTGGAATCGGCCCACGCCTTTGTGCAGGCCTTCAAGGAAGCGGGCGAGATGGGCCGGGACGAGGCGATCATCATCAACATGTCCGGCCGGGGCGACAAGGACATCTTCACCATTGCCCACGCCTTTAACGACCCGTCCTGGAAAGAATTCATCAAAAAGAAAGGAATTGAATATGGAGCTTAGCAGTCAGATCAAAACAGCGCTGGCTGATCCGGACAGGAAAATCCTGCTCATGACGCATATCGTGCTGGGCTACCCTTCCCTGGAAACCAACCGCCGGGTCATCGAGCAGATGGTGGCAAACGGGGTGGATCTCATCGAGATGCAGATCCCCTTTTCCGAGCCCATGGCCGACGGTCCGGTGATTGTCAAGGCCAATCAGGAGGCGATCGAGCGGGGCATCACCGTGCGCCGCTGTCTTGATTTTGCCCGGGAGATGACCGCGACCCATGCCATTCCCTTTCTCTTCATGACCTACTACAACATTATTTTCAAATTCGGGGTGGAGGAGTTTTTCCGGGAAGCGAAGGAAATCGGCATCAGGGGCTTTATCATTCCGGACCTGCCGCCGGAGGAGGGAGAGGATTTTTTTGCCCAGAGCCGCAGATATGGTATTGCCGCGATCCTGATCTATGCCCCGACCTCAACTCCCGAGCGGATGAGGGAGCTGGCCCGCTACAGCAGAGGTTTTATCTACTGCGCGGCCCGCAAAGGCGTGACCGGCAAACAGACGGACTTTGACGCAAGCTTTAACGACTACATGCGCACCTGCAGGGAAAATACCGATCTGCCGCTGGCTGTGGGCTTCGGCATCAGCAGCAAGGAGGATGTGGATTATCTCACCGGCAAGGCCGACATTGCCGTCATCGGCACCAGGACCATCAAGCTCGTTGAAGAACAGGGCGTTGCTGCGGTCGGCCCCTTTATCGCCGGCTTGCGATGATGTAGGGACAGGGACGACCACGTAGGGGCGGTTCGCGAACCGCCCCTACAGCAATAGGGCAGGCACAAGACCTGCCCCTACATCCCTTATGCCTCTTACCTTGTGCCTTTACCCCATGCCATGAAAATCTGACATTACAATCCGTTACACGTCAATAACCCCGATCGCTTCGCCGGTCTGCACCTGCAGGCCCGTATAGTCTTCGGCCCTGGCCAGGGGCGCAATGATGCAGTTGCGGCCGATGACCGCGTTGGCCGGCACCTCGGCATCCTTGCCTACCAGGGTAATGCCCGTATACAGATGTTTGGCAAAATTCTTATTCGGCGTGGTTTTGTCCTCACCATGCCCGACAATGGCTCCGGCGCCCACCCGCACCCGTTTGTCCAGGATGGCCAGATCAAGCACTGCCCCCTTGTCGACAAAACAGTCGTGAAACAGGATTGAATCCCGCACACTGGCGCCGACCCCCACCCGCACCCCGGGACTGAGCACGGAATTGACCACCTCGCCTTCTATGACGCAGCCGGCCGCGATCATGGAATTCTTCACCTTGGACCCTGACCCAAATCGAGCAGGCGGCCGGTCGGCGATATCCGCCACGCCGGCCTCGACATTTGGCCTGATGCCCCAATCCTCCGGGGCAATGCCTGAATCCTCGCGAATGATGTCCATATTCGACTCCCAATAGGCCTGCACAGTGCCCACATCACGCCAGTAGCCATGGAAGGGATAGGCAAAGACATTATCCTGCTCAATGGCCCTGGGGATGAGATGCATGCCGAAATCAACCTCCTCGCGGTTTTCTGTCAGCATGTGCAGCAGGTATTCGGTATCAAAGACATAGATGCCCATGGAGGCAAGGTTGGTGCGCGGCTTCTTGGGCTTCTCCTCCCATTCTACAATGCGTCCCTCATCATTGGTGATACCGGAGCCGAACTGATGGATCTCGCTTTCCGGCACCACCATCATGCCGATGGTGACATCCGCCTGCTTGCGGCGGTGGACGTTGATCATGTCATCAAAGTCCATGCGGTAGATATGATCGCCGGACAACAGCAGTATCTCTTTGGAGGGGTGGGCCTTGATGAAATCGATATTCTGCCGCACCGCATCCGCCGTGCCCTTATACCAGTCTGAGTCCTTTGCACCAGTGCGGGGCGGCAGGATCTTTACGCCCCTGCTGCGTCCGGTGAAATCCCAGGCCTCGCCGGTGCCGATATGCTTCATCAGCGACAGGGGCTTGTACTGGGTCAGCACGCCCACCTGGGTAAATCCGGAATTCATCACATTGCTCAGACTGAAGTCAATAATGCGGTAAATACCGCCAAAGGGCACGGCCGGTTTTGCCCTGGTCTGTACGAGATTATTCAAGCGACTGCCCACGCCTCCGGCCAAAATCAGCACTAAGGTATTTTCCTTTCTCATCGCACGATCTCCCCGGCTTTGATTTCCCGTAAAAGCTTGTCAGCACTCAGGGTGGGATAAATGGTGCAGTCGGAGCCGATCATCGCCTTATCCGGGATGAAATTGTTCCAGCCGAGCACTGTTACCTCCTTGTTCGTGGCAGGCCCGGCCGCGCCGATGCTCACCTCATTGCCGATGGTCACATTAACGTCACTGATCACCTTTTCAAGTCTTGCGTCGCGGCCCACCACATTATCAAAAAAGAGAACCGAATCCCTGACCACCGCACCTTTCTTCACATGCGCCCCGGGAAAAAGAATGGAGCGTTCCACAGTGCCTTCAACAATACAGCCGTTATAGACCAGACTGTCCTGGATGACCGCATCACTGCCCACCTTCAACGGCTGGCAGTCGCGGATGCCGCGGTGGTCGAGATTGGTGCGCAGACCCCACTTTTCCATATCTATCTTCGGCGACGAACCCAGCAGGTCCATATTGGTCTGCCAATACTCCTCAATGGTGCGGGAATAGCCCCAGTAGCCCTTGAACTTGAAGCCATACACCCTGCGCTGTTCATACATCATGCGCGGGATGATGTTCCGGCCGAACTCAAAGGATTCATCCTCCCGGGCATTGACCGTCAGCATCTCAAAGAGCACCTTGGGCTTGAAGCAGAAGACGGTCAGCGAGGCCCAGTTGAATTTCGGCCGATCAGGTTTTTCCTTGTACTGCAGGACCCTGCCCCCCAGCTCCCCATCCTCGTTATCGATTTCCGCCACCCCGAAGCGATGGGCCTTCTCCATGGGCACCTGCAGGCAGGCGATGGTCAGGTCGGCATCCTTCTGCCGGTGGTAATCGATCACCTCCTGGTAATCCATGTGATAGACATGGTCGCCGGACAGGATCAGCACCTCCTGGGGATCGTGATACTGAATGAAATCCATGTTCTGAAAAACGGCATCAGCTGATCCCTTGTACCAGGAGGTATTGCCGTAGCCGGTGGACGGCGGCAAAATGGAGACGCCGCGGTATTTGCCGATCATATCCCAGGCCGCGCCGATACCGATGTGATTGATCAGGGAGTAGCTGCGGTACTGGCTGAGAATGGCAACCCGCTCAAGCCCGGCCTGCATAAGGTTGCTCAGGGAAAAATCAATGATGCGGGCAAATCCCCCGAATGGCACAGCTGATTTGGGCCGGTAACAGGTCAGGACATTGAGTTCATCAACCCTGCCCCCTGCAAGGATCATCGCCAGAGTTTTTGGTTTGCATTTCATATGGATTGGTCTCGCTGGTCTTATTGGTCCGATTAGTCTTGCTGGTCTTATTAGTCCTATTGGTCCTGCTGGTCGGTTGGTGGCCGCCCCAGCCTGACTGGTCTCATTCGTCAGGCACCATAAAAGCTCTACCACATCTGTTTGATCAATACGACCAAAAGATCACTAAGACCTGCGGGAGTTTGACCAGCAGGACCAGTGATACTAATAAGACCGGTTGGACTACTCTACAGATGCTTGCTTGTCAGTTTTCTCAAGGTTTTTGTATTAAAATCCTGGTCTGGTTTGGCCAGATTCTTCAGCGGCACCTCGGCCCTGGCTGATTCCCGATGGCCCCCGGCCGCACCGATCTGACCGAAGGTCTTGCCGGCAAGAATACCGGCATTTTTCTTGTAGCCGTCACAGCGGAAGATGACCACCAGCTTTTCCCCATGGATGCCTGAGACAAAAACCCAGGAAACATCATGCACCCGTTTGAAGAAATCGGCAATAATCACCAGAATATCCGGGGTCCGCACCCTGCCCACATGGGCATAAAGCCGATGCTTGCTGATGCGCATTTCAGAAAAGGCGGTTTTAAAATAATTGAGTTCCGACTTTCTCAGCTCGCTGAGTTCAATTTTCCGCACCAGGTTCTGGTTGGCGATATTAAAGAGATAGCGGAAGGAAATGGCATCGGCAAGCTGGGCCTTTTTCTCAAAATTCTGGGTATCGACCTTGATGGCATAAAAAAGGGCGGTGGCCAGGGCCACGGAAGGCTTCATCTCCGCAGCCCGCAGGTATTCCACCATCATGGAGGCCGTGGCGCCATAATCGGGACGGATATCAACATAATCGGCCTGCCAGCCCTGGGTGACGGGATGGTGATCAATCACCGCACTGTACTTGATATCCTCAAATCCCGGATTGTGACAGGGCTGGGAGTCGGTAATGACGTATTTGGTGAATTTATCGGATTTAAAGGATTTCATCCGTTCGGCGGGAATCTTCAATAAGTCCAGCATGGTGAGATTGGCAAGCCTTCTGATCTCGTTGAGATAGCCGATGGTGACGTTTTTCACCCGGTAACGCAGCAGCCTTTTGATTGCCAGGGCACTGGCCAGGGAATCAGGATCAGCGCTGATGACAACCAGCACCTCATCGTCTTTGCCAAATATATTCCAGAACTCCTGCAATCTTTCTTTGGCGGTCTTCTTGGGCAAACAGTTGCGCTTTCTTCTGGAGGCGGCAACCGCGGGCTTGTCACTCTTCAATATTTTCACCGTACGGGATTTGCCCGTCATGCTTACTCGAATTCCCAACGCAGCTTATCTTTGTACCATATCACCTTTGCTGGTTGCAAGCAGTTCCGCTGATAATATTACCTATAAAAAACGGCTGGTAACGGTCTTTTTGCCTATTTTTGTGGCAGATAATTAGTGCCCGACCGAAAACCCTTCCAAGCGTCTTCCAGCACATGAAATTTAAGCAAACGCTTAACCTTTTTTTCCGCTACACACCCATAGGCGGCAGTTAGGCCCGCCAATTCAACAAATTGAATGGATTCTGGACACACCTATCCCTTGGTTTGGAAACTCTGTGTATTTTGTTTACGTCTACGCAGCCTTTTTAAACTTTTCTTTCAACTTTTCGGCCTCAAGTTGTTTTTTCTTGATTTTGACGCCGAGTTGCTGAATATTC
>JAHILF010000110.1 GCA_018897105.1 Pseudomonadota bacterium | reverse complement strand
GAGAAAAATTTTCTGTGCAAGGATGAGTTGTGAAACCGCCCGGAAGCGTAGCAGTGCTACGTTGAGGACGATTTCACCAGGAAGACGCCGCACAGGATATTTTTAGCCGATCGGAGTAGATGTTCATTTTGCAAGAGGCTCCCTTGTCAGAATCTCATGAATTTTCTGGGACAGATCCTTCATGTTATACGGTTTTTGAATGAAACCGTCACATCCCTGCTTCAGCATGGAGGAAGCCTGGCCATTAATGCTGTAGCCGCTTGACAAAAGAACCCGTACATCAGGATTAATTTCTTTTAAGCCGATGAAGGTATCACCCCCGCTCATGCCGGGCATGACCAGATCAAGCAGGACAATGTCGATCCTGTCCCGGTTGTTGGCGTAAATATCCAGCGCCTCTTTGCCGCTGCGTGCGGTCAACACCTCATAGCCCAGACTCTTGATGATCTCGGTGCCGACGTCGATGATCAACTGCTCATCATCCACCAGCAGAACGGTCCCTTTGCCTTTCCACACCTTATCTGACAGCTTCTTTTCTGCAATGACATCTTTTGCCGAGGCGGGCAGACAGATGTGGAAGGTGGCGCCGCGCCCTTTGACACTGTAAACATCAATGATGCCGCCATGGTTCTTGATAATGCCATATACCGAGGCTAGGCCTAAACCTGTTCCTCTTCCCATTTCCTTGATGGTGAAGAACGGGTCAAATATCTTCTGCTGGATGGCTTCATCGATGCCCACCCCGGAATCGGTCACCGAGATCTTGACATAGTTGCCGGGCTTTACAGCATAGGGTCGCAGGTAATTTTCATCCAGGACGACATTTTCCGTCTGCACAAAAAGATCGCCGCCATTGGGCATGGCCTGCCAGGCATTGATGTACAGATTCAACATCACCTGCTCGATCTGCCCCTGATCGGCTTCCACGGTCCAAAGATCCTTTGCAAATTTTTCATGAATGGTGATCTCTTTCTTGGTGCGGCCGAACAGATGATTCTGCACCTTGATAATTTCATTTAAATTGACAGGTTTGACCTCATATTTGCCGCCTCTGGCAAAACCGAGAAGCTGCTTGGCCAGTTCCGCCGCCCGCCAGACAATATTTTCGATCTCCTTTAAATGTCCATAGTGAGGATGAGTGGAATCAATATCCATCAGCATCAGAGAGTTTCTGCCCTGGAGGCCCATCAGCAGATTATTAAAGTCATGGGCAACGCCTCCAGCCAGGGTACCGATGGACTCCATTTTCTGCGCTTGATAGAACTGCACCTCGAAACGCTTCTGCTCGGTCATATCACGGATAAGCGAAATCACCCGGACAACCCTGCCGTCTTCCACCAGAGGTATCTTGCGGGATTCGGTGACAAATTCCCTGTCGCCGATTCTGGTGGTTTCCTGGGTGACCAAGACCTTATTATGGTCAAATACCCAACGGTATTCATCGACAATTTTTGCCGGCAGAAAGGAGAAAATTTCCATGGGAGAGCGACCGATCACTTCCTCGGCCAGCCCCAACTCCCTGTTCATCCGCATAAAGGCGGAGTTGAACATGACGATTTTCAGATCCCGGTCAACCACATGTATCCAGTCTCCCATGGCATCCAGGATTTCACGATAATTTTTCTCGCTCTCCCGCAGCTTCTCCTCCGCCCACTTGAGCTTGGTGATGTCGCGAAACATCCCCTGCATATACTTCTTGCCGCCGATATTCAGCAGGCTGGCCTGGATGGCAACGATTTTTATGGCACCGCTGCTGGTGACAACCTCCGCTTCCAGAATACTGCCCTCACTGTCTGTGAGATGTTTTTTATAGGTTTCAGTAAAAGTGTCCTTAAAGCGGGAGGCAGGGTGCAGGATTGCCTGGTGCTGCCCGATCAATTCCGATTTCTCCCTTTCGACCAGCCAGGCGGCCGCCTGGTTGCAGTCAACAATGATGCCGGTTTCAGCCTCAACGAGAAATATGCCGTCCCGGGCTTGCTCAAAGAGTTTGCGGTATCGCTCCTCACTCACCCTGGTTTCTTGTTCGGCCCGTTTGCGGTGCGTGATATCGCGCAGCAGCTCCACCACCATCTTCGGCTTGCCATGCTCATCCCGAGCGGCAACATTTGCGATACACCAAAAATTCGTCTGCCTGCCGTTGATGGCAATATCCGTTTCAAATTCGTGGATTCTGCCGTCTTCAAAACATTTCTTGACAATGCATGGTTCACACACCTCACTCCGGCCCTGATAAATGGCAAAGCACTTCCTGCCGAGGATATCCGCCCCGAAAACAGACTCGGAATTCTCGTTGACCCAGACAATGTTGAACTGCTGATCCACCATGCACATGTAATCCGGCACCGACTCGATCACGCCGGACAGTTTCTGCTCACTTTCCCGCAGGGCCTCCGCGCCATCGGCAATCTCCTGCAGATACCTGGCTTCTATTTCCAGCTCCCCCTGCCGTTTCTGACTTCTGAACAGCATAAACCCGCCGGTTCCCAGCACCAGCACCAGCAATCCAGCCAGCATGGTGGTATTTTTCGCATGCCGGTTGATCGGTCCGGCAATTTCCTTATAGGGCAGAGTCAATATCAGGTTCCAGTGTGCCTGACCAATGGGAATGCGCCAGAAGGCGACCAGATCGTTCTGATCGGTGAGACAGTTCGTATAGATGCCGGTTCCCTGTTGCTCTGTTGCAACCCTGTTCAGATAATCATGTTCCTCGAAGATATACTCTTTTGTCCTGTTTTCGTTAAAAATTTCTCCTCTTTCCACATGCATTCCTCTGATGACATCCAAGACCGTGATGCCGATGAATTCCCTGCGCGGATAGGAAAGAATCCTCTGCTGGTCATCAAACATCCAGGCAAAGCCGTTGCGCCCCACCTTGATCGGGGTGATAAAACGCCGGGCCAGGGTGTCAATTTCAATCACCCACCTGACAATACCAATAAATTCCTTCTGCTTGAAGATCGGCTCTGAGACGGAAATGGAGAGATTGCCCCGCTCATTTACAAACGTCTGGCTGATATATGATTTATGCTCATTGCTCACATAGGCAATATCCCTCTTTGCAGCGTCAGTGAGGCCGCCGCCATCCGCCATGCCTGGATGACCATGTAAGAGAACTCCTTGGGCATCAAAGACGGTAAGTGCATAAATCTCACTTTTGTGGATTTGATAAAAATTTTCGATGGGGCAATAAATATTTTCAGATATTTGTTCTGGGCAGGACTGAGCAGTAATTCTTTGTTGTAAATTGGGATCTCTGGCAAAGGCCTTGAAAATTTCAAGATGCTCGGCAAGATATTCTTCCATTCCCCTGGCAGTTGCCTCATTGGTGGCCTGCAACTGCTGCTCTATCTGGGAAACAACGGTTTTTCTGAAATTTTCATGGGACAGGTAGGATACATAGATAATGGCAATGATAACCGAGGCACTGGCGATGATACATGCGGTTGTCTTGGTAAATATCTTTTTTGCTTTCATGCGGTTATCATATCAATGACTTGTCTCTTTCTGCGGGTTGGATCGAGTGCGCGACATCGGTTGCACCCGGCAAAAACGCCCGCTACCATGTTCATTTATTTTTTGCTGATGCTTCTCTACCGCCCCAAAAAATTCCTCTTAGCGTGGAGGTATTGCTCAGAAGGAAAAGCGAAAAACTCCTGCCATGAATAAGTTTTGTTTGGGGGGAAAGCCCGCCGCTTAGCGCTTGGGCAACGGAAGGCGATCGGGAGGGGATGAAACAAGTGCCCCATGGCAAAACCTTCAGCATAGAAGGACCGAAATGGAACAGAAGCAATACCTTGTGATCACAGACTGAAATGAAAAACGATCTTTTCATTAAAATGATATTCATTTACGGGAAAAATGAAAAGAAATTTAAGGAAGGAGGGAATTTTTTTCAATATCAACAACCACTCATCTCAGTTCCACCTCACGCAATCACTTGACAATGAAAATTTCTCAGGTTTAATGGCGGTATGCTATCATTTCCTGAAATAGATCCTGTCCTTATCAAGCTGGGGCCGCTGCAGGTGCGCTGGTACGGCCTGATGTATGTTCTCGGTTTTTGCTGCTCCTACTTTCTCGTCCGCCATCAGATCAGCAAATTCCGGCTCAAAAAACTGGCTGTTGAATTTGAAAACCTCAACTTTGTACTCATCATCAGTCTGGTGCTGGGCGGCAGGCTGGGCTATGTCATTTTTTATAATTTTTCCTATTACATGGGGCATCCGCTGGAGATATTCGCCACCTGGCACGGGGGCATGTCCTTTCATGGCGCCGTCATCGCCTTGGTGCTGGCCGGCTATCTGTACTGCCGCAAAAAAGAGCTGAACTTTCTGGAGACAGCCGACATCTACGTAGTAACGTCTCCGGTTGGAATAGGGTTGGGCCGTCTCGGCAATTTCATCAATGCCGAACTGTTCGGCCGCGTAAGCGACGTGCCTTGGGCCATGGTTTTCCCGGGGGCCGGACCTCTTGCCCGTCATCCTTCCCAGCTGTATGAGGCCCTGCTGGAGGGGGTGGTGCTGTTTGTCATTCTCTGGCGGCTGAAAACCGAGAAATACCGTCGTGGCTGGGCCCACGGAACTATGCTTGCCGCCTTTCTCGTGTTCTACGGCTTTTTCCGTATCTTCAGCGAGTTCTTTCGCCAGCCTGATGCCCAGATCGGCTTTCTGGCCGGCTTTATCACCCAGGGACAGCTTTTAAGCGCTGTAATGATTTGTGCTGGATTAATTCTCTATTTTAACGTAAAAAACGAATCTAACGTGTAATGTGGACCGTCCCCATGAAATTACGCCCCTTTTTTTTACTGATTTTACTACTTACCGCCACCACTATGATAACATATACAACCAGTGCCAAAGAACTTTCGTCCCATCTTTACAAGGAAACACTCTCCAATAAACTGACGGTTCTTGTCAAAGAGACACCTGGGACCAAAGTTGCCACCGTACAGATCTGGGTGAAGGCTGGCAGCATATACGAAGACAAGAACGAAGCCGGCATCACCCACCTCATCGAACATATGATCTTCAAGGGAACCCCCACCAGGGGGTTGGGCAGGGTGGCCGGCGACATCGAGGAGGTCGGAGGTCGCATCAATGCCTACACCTCCTTTGAATACACGGTGTACCACGCCACCCTCTCCGCCCGCTTCTGGGAAAGAGGGCTGGATGTGCTCACCGACGCCCTGCGCCATTCAACCTTTGACCCTGACGAGCTGGAACGAGAGAAAAAGGTGATCCTGGAAGAGATCCGCATGCGCAACGACAGGCCGGAGACCAAGCTCTTCGAGCAGCTGATGACCACCGCCTACACCGTCCATCCCTACCGGCTGCCGATCATCGGCACGGCCCAGAGCGTCACGGGCTTTACCAGGGACGATATCCTCAAGTATATGCAAGACCATTATCATGCCGAGAATTTCACCGTTGTGGTGGTGGGCGACGTGCGTTACGCCGATGTTCTGAGCGCGGTGAAGAATCTCATGGGAGACATTGAACAGGGGGATCATGTTCAGCCCCCCCTGCCCCAGGAACCGGACCAGGATGCTCCCCGCTTTTTTCAGCAGAAAGACGACATCAACCAGACCCATCTGGCCCTGGCCTTTCCCGTTACGCCCTTTGTCCATCCAGACACCCCGGTGCTCGATGTCATTGCCGCCATTCTCGGCCAGGGTGAGGCATCCCGGCTCTTTAATGAACTGCGCAATGAAAAGCGGCTGGTCTACCGGGTCAGCGCCGCAGCCTTTACCCCTAAGGACAAAGGGCTGATGGAGGCCACCGCCACCCTTGATGCCGCCAAACTTCCCGAAGCCATGGAGGCGATGCTGGAAGAATTTTTCCGACTCAAATACCTGCGGGTCAGCGAGGAAGAACTCAACCGGGTGAAACGCAACCTGGAAAGCGACTTTGTCTTCAACCTGGAACGGGCTGAAGGGCAGGCCCGCACCCTGGGGTCATTTGAATTTCTCACCGGCGATCCCCGGGAGGACGAATACCTGATCAAGGTTCGTACGGTAAGCGCTGACGACGTCATGCGCGTTGCCCAGAAATATTTTACCACCAGAAACATCTCCGTCGGCTGCCTGCTGCCCCTGGATGCCACCATGGACCTCAACCTCGAGATGTTTGTCCAGATCATCGCCAAGGCGGAAGAGGCTGCCAAAAACAGTGTGCCCCCCTCTTTGATTATCAACGCCTACCTCAATGATGTGCACCGTTTCCAGCTGGCAAACGGCATCACCCTGCTGGTGCGGGAGGACCACAGCATCCCCACCGTTTCCATGCGGGCCATCTTTCCCGGCGGCCTGCGCAGTGAAACCGAAGCCACCAACGGCGCATTTGCCTTTATCAGCGAGCTGCAGCCCACCGGCACCGAAAAGCTGTCCTCCCGGGAGCTTGCCTTGGCGATAGCCGAAATGGCAGGCTCCGTCTCCGGCTTCAACGGTAAGAACACCTTCGGCCTCAAGGCGGATTTTCTGGCCCGCTTTTTTGACGACGGCCTCAGACTCTTCCGGGACATTATCATCACCCCGGCCTTTGATGAGGCGGAGGCGGAAAAAATCCGACCGGAACTCCTGGCCCAGCTCAAGCAGCAGGATGATTCACTGCCCTCGCTGAGCTTCAGGGAATTTAACCGTCTGCTCTTTCAGGGCCACCCATACGCCCTGAATAACTCCGGTTCGGAAGCGGCCATCAAAAACTTCACCACGGGCAATCTGAAAAAAATCTACAAAGAGCACGCCATTCCGGAAAAGATGGTGCTGGCGGTTGCCGGTGATGTCAAGGCTGGCGATGTCCAGGAGCTGGTGGATAAATATTTCGGCGGCTGGGCCAACCCGGCAGAAAACAACGATATGGTACAGGAAAATTTCCTGCCCCCGCCCCCGCCGGCCCGCCCGGAATTCTTCTCGGTGGAACGGGACAAGGAGCAGGTTCATATTGTCATCGGTTTTCTCGGCGTACCCCTGTCCAGCGAAGACAGATACCCCCTGGAAATCATCGAGACCGTCTTAAGCGGCCAGAGCGGCAGGCTCTTCAATGAGTTGCGCGACAAGCAGAGCCTGGCCTACAGCCTTTCTGCCTTCAGCCTGTTCGGGCTTGAGACCGGCTCGTTCGGCATTTATATCGGCACCAGCCCTGACAAAAGAGATGAAGTGATTAAGGCGCTGTGGAAAGAGCTTTACCAGATCCAGGAGGAAACGGTGAGTGACGAGGAGCTGACCAAGGCCAAAAACCTGTTGATCAGCCAGTATGAGCTGGGGCTGCAGACCCATGGAGCCCAAGCCATGGAAATGGGCTTGAACGAGACGTACGGCCTGGGACAGGATTACGGCAACCGTTACATTGATGAGATTGAAAAGATTGACGGACCAAGGGTGCTTGAGGTTGCCCGCCGGTACATACAGCCCGACCATTATGTCATGGTCACCGTTGGGGCTAAATGAGAACGTTCCAACGTTCCAACGCTCCAACGCTCCAACGCTTGAACGCTTGAACAAGGAATTATTTTGATGCAGAATAAAATGCTTGCCCCCTCGATCCTTTCCGCCGATTTTGCCCGGCTGGGTGAAGAAATTACAGACGTGATCAAGGCCGGCGCCGATGTCATCCATGTGGACGTCATGGATGGCCATTTTGTGCCCAATATCACCATCGGGCCGCTGGTGGTGTCAGCGGTGCGGAAAATCTGCCGGCACCCCCTGGACGTACATCTGATGATCAGCAATGCCGACAGATACCTTGATGCCTTTGCCGACGCCGGAGCGGACTGGATCACCGTCCATGTTGAGGCCTGCACCCATCTGCACCGCACCATCCAGCACATCAAAAAGCTCGGTAAAAAGGCCGGGGTTGTGCTGAACCCCGCCACCTCGCTGACAACCCTTGACTATATCCTTGAAGACGTTGATCTGGTGATGCTGATGAGTGTCAATCCGGGTTTCGGCGGCCAGTCCTTTATTGGTTCCACCCTGGATAAAATCCGCGCCTTGAAGGCACGCATCGACGAGCTCGGTCTGAAGACAGGCATTGAAATTGACGGCGGAGTAAGCCCTGATACCATCAGTGCCATCTCCGCCGCCGGAGCCAATATCTTTGTGGCCGGTTCCGCGGTTTTCAACGGTGACTACCGGGAGACGGTGGAAGCCCTGAAAAGCCGCTGGTAGAAGCCTTGCAAGGCTTTTGAAAAACGTAACGAGTACCCTGAAGGGTATAAAACTCTGCTGAGACAAAGTTTATATCCTTTAGGGTAAAAAGCGAAGCGGAGAGAACGGCTGATTAGACGGCCCGAATGGCGAGTCGCTGATGACGAGTAAAAAGCGCAGTTTACATGGAGTAAATGAGCATTTTGAGCCGAATTTTGACGCAGTATCAGCAAGTGCAGTAGTTTTTCAACCGCCTTTAGCGCAACCTCACCCTGTTGCCCTGAGACGCCTCATTATCCGCCATTCCCCACAGTGCCGACTTGCGGCGGGAGATGGTCCGCACCTTGATATCCCTGGAGTCACTTTGGCCTGCGGCATCCACCGCCGTAACCCGCAGCACCGGTCCGGGCTCCATTGAGGTGTAAAAGGAGGATGGCACGGCAAAGGTGATAATGGATCCTTCCTCATTATTCTTTTTGATCAGCACCGGTACCCCGGATATCTGCTCCCAGCGGAAACTCAGCTTGCCTCTGGTCTCATCCCTGGTGGGGCTTGCATCAATGCGCACGGTTTCACCGACCATATAGCCGCCGGCCATTTCACCGAGTCGTATCTCAGGCGGCAAATCGCCCCGACTGACCCGCATGGTCACCTTGCCCGGACCAGAGCTCAGTCCTCCCTGCTTAAATCGGTATTGGAGAACATCCTTGCCGCTATAGTTAGGATCCGGGCGGTAGACGTACCTGCCATTGTCAACTTTGCTCAGGCTGCCCTTCAGGTGGGAATCGTCAATTTCGACATAGACCTTGGCAGTGAAGGGGCTGTGATTTGCCTCACGCCAGATACGCGCCAAGTCAATAGTCACCTTATCGGTACTTAACGTATCAAAGGTCTTATTTTTGGAATGAACCTCAGGCCGGCTCGGCTGTAAAGGGATCTTCGCCGCCTCTGCCCGTAGCCTTTCTTTTTCCTCCGCCAGCTTGGCCAGATTCGGCCCGGTAATGATCACCTTGGCCAGATTGCTGCTCTCTTTTCCGTCAGTGGCCTTGTACTCGAAGCGATCCTCCCCCGGGAAATCGTTATTCGGCAGATAAACCAGCGAAGGCGCATCGCCGGACAGACGGCCATACAGGGGCGGGGTGGTCACTTCATAGGTGATCGTATCGCCGTCATCATCCTTGGCAGTGAGGGTTACAGGTACTTCCCCGCCGGTTTCCGGCATGGTATACAAGCTGTCACTGACCACCGGGATATGGTTGACTGCCGCCGGCGGTGGTTGAGGTTCCTCCACCTGTGCCACGGGTTGGCCATTCTGGATGGGAATCGCCGGCTCTTTTTTGTGACCGGGCCGGAAAAAATAAACGCCCGACGCCACTACAAGGACAAGGCATACTGCAATAACCGCGGCAACGGTCTTGTTGATCGACTCAGGCAGAAAAGGAAGGAAGCCGCCTGTTCCTTGGTCATGTGCAGGTATTTCATGGTTCATATCATCAATGTCACCGGCCACTGTTGTTTCGCCGGAGGAGGTGTTATTTGCCTGGGATGTATCGCTCACTTCCAGGAATTGATCATCACCCTCCAGGACATCGGCAAGATCCATCTCCTCGGACGGGAACGGCTCTTCAGCCTCATCATCGTCAAGCCCGGAAAAAAGCTGGTCAATTTCATCCTGATCCACATCCAGCCCTTCGCCAAGACCAAACTCTCCGGCTGGGCCGGCTGCCAGGAAGTCCCCGGCCGCAGGCTCTTTTTCCTGATTACCAGTACCGCGCAGGAGCGCGTCGATATTGTCCTGATCAAGCTCTCCCGCATCGCCGTCCTCATCAGCCCCTAAAAGAAGATCGATATTGCCCTGTTCCAGTTCAAGGCTGCCTGCCTCCTCCGGTTCAGCAGGGGCTGCAGTCTGTTGGCCCGGGCTTTCCTCCAGACCTCCGCCGAGCAGGGCATCGATATTAGCCTGATCAAGTTCAACCTCGGCATTATCCTGAGCGGCTGCTTCCACCGGTGCCGGCACCTCAGCATCCAGGTTTCCCCCCAGCAGGGCGTCGATATTGGCTTGATCAAGCTCGACGGAATCATTGTCTGCCTGCGCCTCTTCCGCATCCGGTTTTGCAGCGCCGGATTCTACGCCGCCACTCAGCAAGGCATCAATGTTCTCCTGGTCAAATTCACCGGAAAATTCCTCCGAATCATCCAGATCTTCGAGCCAGTCATCAAGATCAGAGGTTGTCTGTTTTTCGTCTGCCATGGTCAGACCCTTTGTCAGTTATTTTGATAACTTTCAACATACGAATGTAAAAACCTGTAGATAGGTTCAGACATCTCCACATTCACCACATAGGACCGCCCCTCACCGAGAAGATTTCTGCCGCTGACATGAACCCGCAGATAACCATCCATCTCCTCAATGACGCCTTCCATTTTCTGGATGTATTTACTTTCTGCTACGAAGTTTGCCGCGGGTTCACGGTTGATCATGGCGGCCATCTGATCCGCCAGGGTGATGCCGAGCATGGTCATTTTATGGACCTTGTAATCGCTGACCACGGCAAACGGTGAAACCTCCACCGCTTCCGCCCCATAAAACCCTTGAAAAACCCCGCTGGCATCATCACAGATCAGGGTGACAAGTTCGGCCAGATTGGAATAGCGATGATAGCTGATCCGTTTGGCATAATCGTCCCTGACAATAATGTCCCCAGCCGCTTCGTCCATGGCCCACAGCGATGGAACAAAGGGTGCGGACAGCAAGGGCAAGGACAGCAGTGCTGCAGCAAATCCCAGCGATTTTTTATAAAATGTCTTCATGTTGAGCATTCTCCCCGGGCTCGGCAATTAATTGTTCATTCCCCTGACAGCAATGGTCAATGGCTGATCCCCTGCCTGAAAAAAGGCAAGCAGATCCCTGGTTAAAGGCATGGTATAGCGCCAGGATGATTTTACCAGCCCATCCTGCAGGCTTACCATTCTTCCCTGGATGATCAAGGTTTTCCGGGTATTGCTGAAGGTCGATACCACGACATAATCAAGCTCTGGAGCAACATTTGCCAGTTCACCGATATTCTGGGTCAGGATAAATTCTCCGGTCTGGGCAATAATGTTGATCTCCTTGCCCAGCCGCAGTTCAGTTACCTTCAGCCCCCGGTCAGCCAGATCGGTCAGCAGATACTCTGCCATAACCCGGCCGAACTCCGTATCGCGCTTGAGATCAGACAAAGGGACGGCGGCAACAACGGCAACCCGGGCGGAATAGTTCTTTTCCCCGTCCTCTTTCAGCTCATAATAAACCTTGCCGGCCACCTCTTTGGAAATATCGGAGAGCTGGCTTTCAGTTGCCTGGGAACGGGAACTTTCCGGCATGTATTGATAAATCCGGTAGCGGGGTTCGGGATTTTCGGGCATCTGTCTGTTTTCCTGCATGCCCTGGGTATTCTCATCAATCTTGAGATAGGCGTTGGGGGAGGCAGCTTTGCTTTCAGTCATCACCGGTTGACTTTCCGGCGAGGAGGAAGTCTGCTGGGCAGGCATTACTATCTTGCCTTCCGTAACGGCGGCACTGGGTTGGGGGGCCATTATTGCGGTCTCCTGCTGGCCGGCCGCATCACCGGCAGGGGCGCAGCCGGCAGTTGCAAAGTTCATAAACGCCAGCAGAGCGGCGCACACCGCCACTTTTATCTTGATTGCCTTCATATGTTTCCCCCCTTTGTATAAATGCAGACCGTACATATTAAAGTACATAGGTTTTCATATCACATTTCAAGTTTTTTCATGTAAATCACCCCGGCCGATTGCTTTTTGGCCGCAGCGGTGTCCTGCAGCATCAGATTGCCCAGGGAATTGCGCGGGAAAATAACCGTGGCGCTGGACAATAATTCTCCCCTCCGGTTATCGATAATGCTGGCGTTGACGATAATTTCCCTTTCCCCCACCAGATAGGTGCCGGTCAGCATGGCGCCGGCCTCATGGGAAGAAGGGATCTCCTCCGGGTTGCGGGACAGGCCGAACTCGCCTCTCTTCTCCTGCACCACCACGCTGAGATTCTTCCGCATCTCAATGACCTGATAGGAATAACGCTGTAATTCATTCATCAGCTGCCCGGCCACATAGCGGCCGAATGATGATGTCCGGTAAAGATTGTTGATATCGACAAAGGTAGTGACCACCAGCCCGTCAGCCAAAGTACCGTTCTGCGGATCGGGGTCCTCAAGGGTCATGACCAGGTCTTCCGCCATGGACTGAATTTTGTGCCGCAGCGCATAGGCCTCGCTTTTCTCGTCATCCACTGTGACGCGGAATCTTTCCGGTTCAAGGTAGGTCGGGGTCGTCCCCGACTCATTGGACTGAAATGACTTTGCCTGCCCACAAAAAACAGACAGGGAAAAAACCAAAAACAGCAGCAGTGATTTTGCACGAGACATATGTTTATCCTTATCAATTGTTGTCCGGACGAAAAACCAGTAAACACACTCCCGTCCGCTCAATAACAATCACTATCTGAGAATCATTCCTGGACGGCGCTTTTCTTTTCCTGTAAAATCTAACATCGGTATAACCAGCCAGTACCTTTAATAAAAAAATGAACAAAGGGTATCATCGTTTGTAAAATATTAATGCAGATGCCGAAAACAGGAACACCCCATGCCGCCGAAAACACTCCCCCTTACTTAACCGGCGGTTGAACGATTCGCCCTGGCGCCTGAAAAAAACAGAGAATAAGGCCTGGATCAGACAACGGTTACATGCTATAGAGCCCACCAGACATGTAAGCCCCCCCGCACACTGCGTGCATGAATTCAAACAGTGACTTTTACGCCAAAGAATGACCGATGAGCAGTAAGGAAATGTATCTGGAGGATGAGGTTTTCATTATTGAGGATGCCGGCGGTGAAATGCCTGAAGTGGCGATGCACGGCTCCTTGTACTATTTGTGCAATGATCCGGAGGGACCGGGTCTCTTCCTGGAAAAACAAGACCACCTCCCCCTGAAGAAAGCCGTATTCAACCGCTATCAGACTATCATTCTCCGGGACCTGCAGCCGGAAAACAGAAAAAAAAGCATTTATCGCGGAATGATAAGAAGCGCTATCAACTGGCAGCGCATGAAGCTTTTTGCCGAGGCGGAAAATCTGGCTATCGATCAGGTGCGCAGGAAGGTTGCCGCAGCCCTGGTCGCTTTTCTGGAGCAGGAGATCAGTGCTGTCAAGCAGCGTGGTGAGAGTTCCTGCATCAACTGCAGCCGGCAGACCCTGGGTGAGTTTGCCCGGGAACTGGGCCTCTGCAGCGAAGACTTGGCCGAGGGCTGGCAGGATCTCTGCTGTGAGGATAATGGGTGACCCATTTTTCCCTACTTTTGAAATAAAAAACCACGCCTTTAAAGGCGTGGTTTTTTATTTCAAAGTGAGAGGTGTCTACTCAGACTTCCTGACCTTTGCGTCTCGTAGCGGCAAGACCGGCGATGGCGCTGCCAAGGAGCCACAGGGTGGCAGGGATGGGAACAGCAGCAGATTTCACTTCCATCATGGCGTACTGTTTCTGGACCTTGGCATAGGCATTGTCGCCAAAGGCGAAAGCCAGGATATCATTGGTGATACTTACATCCACCTCGTTCTCCATGCCGGGTATATTGTAGCTGGTCTTCAGCTCAAAGAAAGTCCCTGTTGTTGGAGTCAATTGGTAAAAAGCTCCTAAACCATTGCTGACACTATTTACCACGGCAGAACCAGTGGATGCGGTATAACTAAAGCCGTCGGTGTCATGAGTGACAATGGTTTGGAGACGCTCCGAATAGCTGACTTTTGTTATTCGTTCGTTGGGTGCGGCTAGGAGTTCGAAAGAAATAGTATCAAACTTTCTGTCAAGAAAGGGGGTTGGAGTTGTCGAGGGGAACTCTGCCACAAACGCGCTTACATCCAGGAGGATTGTCGTCGTATGTGTAGCAGGGTCATAAGAACTATCTCCCAAATCAAAAAGCCCGTAAGCGGTTGTAAACGAATTGACGGTGACCTCCGCGGCAGTTGCCGCCTGCGCTAAGAATAGGCTGATGGTTGCGGCCACGGTCAACACTGCTAATTTCTTCTTCATACTTCTCCCTCCTCATTTATCATCATTTTTCTTTGCTCTTATTTTCTGATTCATCAAATTGTAAGATTACATAAATAATTTTGTTTTGCAAAGAAAAAATAATTATCAGCCTCAGAATTCCTGACATCACCGGAATTTTGATGAAGAAGGGATTGAACTAACACACCCGCTACAGCTTTCTGATTTTCTTAATCAGGCCAGTGGTGGAAAAATCACCTACCAGCTCAATGGTTTTCACCTCCCCGCCGGCTGCCAGCACCTCTTTTGCCCCGACAATCTGCTCCACCGGCCAGTCCGCGCCCTTGATCAGCACATCGGGCATGAGGGTGGTAATGAGCCGATGGGGGGTCTCCTCGCCGAACAGAACCACATGATCAACGCAACCCAGGGCGGCAAGCAGACGGGCTCTGCTCGTTTCACTGTTCACCGGCCGGTCAGGCCCCTTGATGGCCCGGATCGATTCATCACTGTTTAAACCGACCACCAGATAGTCCCCCTCCCGCCGGGCCGCTTCCAGATAGGTAACATGGCCCTCGTGCAGGATATCAAAGCAGCCATTGGTAAAAACCATTTTTCTGCCCGCCTCCTGATAACAGGCAATTTTCTCCTGCAGCCTGTCCAGTTCGCAAATCTTTTCCTGGTCCTGAAAAAGGTATGGGGTTTTACCTGTGGTCTGAAAAGCGGCTCTGACATCAGAGAGAAGTGACCGGTCAAGTTCTGCTCGCCCACACTCCTCTCCCTCCCCTGCTTCAGCCAGGACCATACCGTTCGGGGCAACGACCATGGAATGGCCGGCAAAAACCGTGTCACCGGTAATGCCGCAGCGGTTGCAGGCAATGACAAAGGCCTGGTTTTCGATGGCCCTGGCCTGTAGCAGGATGCGCCATTGGTCTTGTCTTGCCGCAGGCCATTGGGCACTCACCACCAGCACCTTGGCTCCCCGGGCTAATTGCTCCCGGGCAAGTTCCGGAAAACGGAGATCAAAACAGACCAGTCCGCCGATGAGGCCCCAGGGCGTAGAGACCGGCAGCGGAGTATCCCCCGGCTGAAAATAACGGTTTTCCTCCATGGGAGCAAAAAGCTGCTGCTTACGATATACGCCCAGCACGCCATCGGGCCCGGAGAAATACAGGGTGTTGCAGTAGCTTATCCTGCCAGGCTTAACCAATTTTTCCGGCAGCGACCCGGCGAGGCATATCTGATAACGGACGGCAAGCTCTGCCAGAGCGGCAAGCATCTCACCGGTCAATGCTGCCTGGGCGGCAAGCCCCTCGTAAAAAAATCCGGCGGACCAGAGTTCCGGCAGCACGATAAGCGCATTTGGCGGAGGGGCAAGTCTGACGAGAAGATCCCTTACCCTGGCCAGATTTTTGTCCGGCGCATCTGAGAGCACATCAATCTGCAGAAATCCGCCGAAAACAGGGAGAGAGAAATCTGTTTGATTTTTTGGATTTTTCAAGTATTTCATGATAGGTTGTCCGCAATGTTAAAATCAACATCTTCCAATAAGCCAGTATAATACATTATTTCCGTTCTTTTTTTTATCAAATTGATAGATTTTTCTATAAATGTCAGGAGATAACAACCATGGCAATCATCACAAATCTGTTTAAGAAATCCCCCTTCGGCCCGATTGTTGAGCACGCCAAAAAGGTCCATGAATGTCTGGAAATGATCAGGCCGCTCATGGAGGCCTTGATCTATGAAAACTATGAACTCATCCATGAACTGCAAAATAAGGTATCCAAACTCGAATACGAGGCTGACCTGATCAAGCACCAGATCCGGGAAGATCTGCCCCGCCGGTTTTTCCTGCCGGTGGACCGGGAGGAGCTGGACGGTTTTCTCGAATGTCAGGAAAAGATGGCTGACTACGCCCAGGACTTTGCCGTTATTCTCCGCATCCGTCAGACCAAACTGCATCCCCATGTCCAGGATAAATTTTTTGATCTGGTTGACCAGATGTATCAGGTGAGCGGCAGTCTCCTCACTGCAGCCGTTGAAATCAAAAACCTGGCCGAAGCCTCCTTCGGCGGAGCCGAGGCGCGTCAGGTTCTCTCTCTCATCAAAGGTCTTGGTGAAGAGGAGTGGAAGGCTGACAAACTGGCCCGCTCGTTAAGCATCGATATTTATAAACTGGAAGGCAAGATCGGCACCATTGATATCATCTTCTACGAAAAAATGTTGCTGAAGATCGGGGCCATCGCCAATGAAGCGGAAAACGCCGGCGACTTTTTACGGGCCATGATCGTCAAATAAAGGGTTGTTCATTTAGTCTCCATCCAGTTCCTTTTCCATAACCACCATTTAATGGTTTCTCATTCAAAAGGTTTAACCATGGATGTTTTCATTATCATCTTCACGGGTCTTATTGGTTTTTACATGGCCTGGACTATCGGGGCCAACGATGTGGCCAACTCCATGGCCAGCGCCGTGGGTTCGCAATCCCTGTCCATCAAAAAGGCGATTATCCTGGCAGGCATCTGCGAGTTTTCCGGAGCGGTGCTGGTCGGTTCAAGCGTAACGGAAACCATCCGTAAGGGAATAGTCGACCCGAACTTGTTAGCAGCCCTGCCGGCTATGCGTGAGGGTGAAGCCGCCGCCCTGCTCATTATCGGCATGACAGCGGCCCTGCTCTGCGCCGCCTTCTGGCTGCACTTCGCCACCTGGGTGGGCATGCCCGTCTCCACCACCCATGCCATTGTCGGCGCCGTGGCGGGTTTCGGTGTTGTTGCCGCAGGCTGGAACTCCGTCAACTGGCACAAGATGGGCCAGATTGTGGCCAGCTGGTTTATTTCTCCGCTGGTTGGCGGCATAGTGGCCTTTAGTCTCTTTAAATTTATCAGCACCTTCATCCTGGGACGGGAAAAACCGGCTGAGGCGGCAAAAACCTATGCCCCGCCCATTGTGTTTTTTGTGGTCTTTGTCAATACCCTGGCCACCATTTACAAGGGCCTCAATCATATCATCAGCGGTTTAACCTGGCTCACCGGCACCACCGCCTTCATCATCTCCATTGCCCTTGGCCTGCTCTGTGCCATTGTCTCGAAAATATGGATCAGCCGCCACCTGCGGGGCAAGGAAATCCTGTCCATTGCCAAACAGCTTGAAGAGGTGGAAAAAATCTTTGTGCCGCTGGTCATTGTCAGCTCCTGCTCCGTGGCCTTTGCCCATGGGGCAAATGATGTGGCCAACGCCATCGGTCCTTTTGCCGCCATCGTTGATATCATCAAACACGGCACCGTGCAGATGAAGGTCGGCGTGCCTCTTCCCATACTTGTCATGGGAGGCGCCGGCATCGTCTTCGGTCTCGCCACCTACGGCTACAAGGTCATGGCCACCGTGGGCACCAAAATTACCGAGATCACCCCGTCCCGCGGCGTGGCAGCCGATATTGCCGCCTCCGTCACCGTGCTCCTCTGCAGCCGGCTCAGCCTGCCTGTTTCCACTACCCACACTCTGGTGGGAGCTATCATGGGCATCGGCATGGCCCGCGGGCATGGCGGCATCAACAAGTCGGTGGCCAAAAAGATTTTCGCCTCCTGGCTGATCACCGTCCCGGCCGCAGCCTTACTGGCAATTATCTTCTTTGTCATCGGCCGTTACCTTTTCCTTGATAGCATAATCGATATCGTTCTCGCCGCCAGGAGGTAGCATCCTTGGCCACCTTCCTCTCCTGTATCATGCTGCTGGGCGCCGCTTTTTTTTCAGCAGTGCCGAGTTATGGCCTCACCGCCGATGAAATAGCCGTCATCGCCAATAAACAGCAGCCGGACAGCATCAGCCTGGCCAGGTTCTATATGGACCAGCGCCGCATTCCCTCCGCAAATCTCATCACCATCGACATGAATCCGGCGGAAGGTTGCCGGCGCAGCGATTATGACAATCTCATAGCCGCACCGGTGCTCTCTTTTCTCAACCGGCATTCCCCAAAAAACACTATCCGCTGTCTGGTGACCATGTACGGTGTGCCGCTGAAAATCACCTCTCCGGCCTTTTCCGATCAGGGTAGCGAAACCATTGCCCAGTTAACGAAAAAGATCGAGGACATCACCCTGTCGCTTGATCACGATAAAGACGAATCCATCGTTGCGGCTTTGCGCGGCAAAATCAAAGATATCAAACAACAGATAAATTATTACACCAAAGTCAATGACATGCGGGCCGCGGTGGATTCCGAGCTGACCCTGGTATTGCAGACCCATCCCCTGGCCCACTGGCTGCCGAACCCTTATTATCGGGATCAGCATGACGAATTTCTGCCTTTCGGTAAAGAGGATGCGCTCATGGTGAGTCGGCTTGACGGCTCCAGTCCGGAGCTTGTCCGCCGGATGATCACTGATTCCCTGTCAGCAGAAAAGGATGGTTTGCATGGTGATGCCTTTTTTGATGCCCGTTGGCCGGACCCCGGCCTGAAGCAGGTGAACAGCTACGCCTGGTATGACCGGGCCATTCACCGGGCCGCAGAGGTTGTCAGACAAAGCGGCAGGATGAATACTGTGGTTGTTGATGAACAGAGCGCCCTGTTTCAGCCGGGCGTAACGCGCAATGCCGCACTTTATTGCGGCTGGTACAGCCTGGCCAAATACGTTGATGCTTTCAGTTGGCAGAAAGGAGCAGTGGGCTATCATATCGCCAGCAGCGAATGCAGCACGCTGAAAAAGGAGGGAAGCCAGGTCTGGTGCAAGAGGATGCTGGAAAAAGGGGCGGCCGCCACCATCGGTCCGGTGGGCGAACCTTACGTGAACGCCTTTCCGCCGCCGGATCTCTTTTTTGCCTTTCTGACTGGCGGCAAAAATCTGGTGGAGAGCTATTTTTTTAGCCTGCCCCACCTCTCCTGGAAAATGGTGCTGATCGGCGATCCCCTCTACACCCCCTTTGCCGATCATCGAGACAAGTGATCCCTTCGATGTTGCAACATTTTGTAACATTCATTCGATATTAGCCTGGAATACCTATAGGTTGGAAATATCGTGACTTTTTTCAAGAATGGATATGTTGACTTTTTGGGACCATAAAGTTGTTAGAATTGGTAGTTGGAAGGAATCACTCAATGCGGAATTTTCACTTAACGATCTGTCCAAATTCTCCAGACCGGCTCGGTTAACACAATTGATCCTGCGAATTGAGTTGAAAGATGCTCTCACGTTAAAAAGCGGAGAAATAATCAACAATGAGTAAGAATTACCTTGGGCGATTGCCGGAGAACGACCCTTTGCACGGTTATCTTCAGTATGATATCCAGCCATTGATTAACGGCTCGACAGGCCATGCGACATACCGGGTTTTCAGGCTACATGGATCTAATGATGTTTTCCTGTATGAGGACAGACACACCGGGGTGAAGGTCGTTGGCAAGTTCTTTCTTTCGTCGCGAAAATGGGACTCGAAGAAGGCTTTCTCGCGCTTGACGAGCGAATTCAACAATCTCTGCCTTATGCGCGATTACGGGATGGAGGGCTATCCTCACCACGTTGTCAGACCGTTGGGGCGCAACTATTCGCTGAGCGCCCTATTGGTCACTGAATATTGCGAAGGCGAACTGCTCAGTGAAGTGATACAGTCCGTGATCCAAGGCAGGGACGCAGGTTACCTCTATGGCAAACTGACGGCGCTGGCGTATTTTCTGTCGGCCTTTCATAATCGGACGGCCTTTGGAGTGGGAGTCAACTTCAATCAGGACTGTGATTATATGGACTTGCTGATAAACAGGCTCCTTGCAATCGGAGCGATCAGCATGGACGAAGCGCACGAACTGTTTTGGTTGCGCGATCAGTGGCGCAATCAACCCAGGATGTGGGAGGATCAGAAGGTATTCGTGCATGGAGACGCGACGCCGGACAATTTTATGTTTGGTGCCGGGTTGAATGTGATCGCGTTCGATCTGGAACGAACCAAGCGCGCGGATCGTGTTTTCGACACAGGACGCATTGTAGGCGAGCTGAAACATTTCTTCATGCGTGCGACGGGCAACAAGGATGCCGCTGATTCTTTTATCGCTCACTTCCTGTGGGAATACGCCTGCCACTTTCCAGACCGCGAAAGTGCTTTCAAATCGATAACCGGCAGGACGCAGTTCTATATTGGCATCAATCTATTGCGTATCTCGCGAAATAATTGGGTCGACCCGCCATACCGTCGCCGCCTCATCAACGAAGCAAAGGAATGTTTGAGGAGGTTTTGATGATTGTAAAGGGAATAATTTTTGATATTAACGGAACGCTTACGGATATCCACACCAACGAGATGCACGACGATATCTATCGCGTTATCAGCAACCTGCTTTCATTTCAGGGGATCTTCCTTGAGCCAAACACTGTGAAAGAGTTGTATTTCCAGATTATGAAAGAACAGCGTGCGGCGAGCGTTGAGCGGCATCCTGAGTTTGACGTGGTCGGTATTTTTCGCGAGATTATAATGCGGAACTCGACAGAGTTTACGCATCGTCTATCATCTGGAAAGCTTGAACAGCTTCCGCTATTTCTTGCTGAGACGTATCGTGCTGTATCTCGCTTCAGGTTGCAGCTTTATCGCGGGGTGGAAAACACCATAAAACAATTGATCCCGAACTATCGTTTAGCGGTCATATCTGACGGTCAGACGGCATACGCGGTTCCCGAGTTGAACGCGGTGGGATTGTCGGACTATTTTGAGGCGGTTACAGTCTCAGGTGACTTAGGTTATCGCAAGCCGGATAAACGTATATTCGAGAGCGCGTTGACCGCTATGAAGATGGAGCCGGCAGAGGTCTTGTTTGTGGGCAATGACATGTACCGCGATATATATGGGGCAAAGGAACTCGGCATTAAGACGGTGTTTTTTAAATCAAACCAAGGGACGCAGGAAAAAAATGGCGTTGAGCCTGACTATATTATTTATAATTTCCCTGAGTTGCTGAATGCTGTGCGATTCTTTGAGGAACAGTGATTGGGATGAATAATAATAAAACCAATAAGGGACTCGGAAAATGTTAATTTACCTGGATCGCGCCCGGATTTGGGTCAGATTTGGTTGCGCCGATTGAGCAAAACCGCAGGCGTAGCAGTGCTCCGGCGAGGATTTTGCGATTGAGGCACGGCCAAAGATGGCCT
>JAHILF010000021.1 GCA_018897105.1 Pseudomonadota bacterium | reverse complement strand
TGTGCGTGCCGGCATGGTAAGCGATCCACGAAAATGGAACTGGAGCAGTTATGGGGCAACTGCTTATGCCGTTAAGCCCCCTGCTTTTCTGGCGGTGGACTGGATTCTCAACCAATTTGCCAAAAAGAAAAATGCGGCCCGCGCAGCGTACCGAAAATTTGTCGCCGATGGCCTGCGGAGAAAAGAAGAAACTCCCTGGGGAAAACTTACGGGACAGATCGTGTTTGGCGGCTCGGAATTTGTGGCCTACATCCAGAGCAGACTCAGCGAGGCAAAGGAAATCGGCGAAATCCCCCGGGCTCAGAGATTCCCCGGCAGACCACCACTGGCTGATCTATTTCCACGGGAGAAAGCACTGGATAAAGCAGTCCGCAATAAACTGATACAGACCGCCCACATGAGGTATGGTCACACCTTGAAGGAGATTGCGGATCAGCTAAAGATCCACTATACAACAGTGAGTAAGGTCGTGAAAGATCGCAAAAACTGATTTTTCAAGACCTGACCCCGGATCTCTCTGAAAAAAATGTTCCAGCTATTTCGGTTCAAAGGTACTAAAATCAGACGGATTGCATTTTTGTGGAGCGGTTTAGACGCCACATCATTAAAAGTAAGATGTTCGCCAGGGTACGGTAGCCACCGCCGGCGCCGACGCCCATGCCTGTGATGATCAATTTAAGGGATACATTTATGCTTGGCAATTTTAAGATTCGCTGGAAAATCGTCATTTCTTTCATGGCAACCCTGCTGACCGCGGTAGTGGTCATTTCCCTGTTCAGCGTTTATACCATGAAAAAGAACGCCATGCGCGAGATCGAGTCCTTTCGCATCGCGGAGACCGAACAGGTTAAGGCCATCCTGAAGAACTATGTTGACATTGCCTATGAAACCGTTGACTCCAACTATAAACTTTCTCAGGACACGGCCTATTTGCAGGACCGGTATGGACACCGGTTGAGATCGATCATTGATGTGGGCTCTGCCGTGGTGGCGGACGACATTGCCGCCGTGCAAAAAGGGACGATGACCACTGCCGAAGCCCAGCGGCGGGCCATAGAGGGGATTAAAAAAATACGCTACGATGGCGGCACCGGCTATATCTGGATCAATGATACCGGTAACCCCTACCCGAAAATGATCATGCACCCGACAGTCCCGGCCTTGGACGGCACGGTGCTGGATGATCCCAAATACAATTGCGCCTTGGGCAAGGGGAAAAATCTCTTTGTCGCCTTTGTTGACGTCTGCCGGAAAAACGGCGAGGGTTTTGTCGATTATCTCTGGCCAAAACCGACCAAGGGCGGTTTGACCGCCGACCAGCCGAAGCTTTCCTATGTGCGGCTGGTCCCGGAATGGAATTGGATCATCGGCACGGGTATTTATGTTGATGACGCCCTCACGGATGCCATTGCCAAGACAAAGCAGGACATCAAGAAGATGCGGTATGACAACGGCACCGGTTATTTCTGGATTAACGACATGGGCACGCCCTTTCCGAAAATGGTCATGCATCCGACCGTGCCGGCCCTGGACGGTACGGTGTTGGACGACCCGAAATTCAATTGCGCCCTGGGCAAGGGGGAAAATCTTTTTGTCGCCTTTGCGGAGGTCTGCCGGAAAAACGGCGAGGGCTTTGTCGATTATCTCTGGCCTAAGCCCACCAAAGGCGGTTTGACCGCCGACCAGCCGAAGCTTTCCTATGTCCGCCTCTATAAACCCCTGAATTGGGTGATTGGCACCGGTGTCTATATTGATTCCATTAATGCGGCCATCGAGGCCAAAGGCAAGGACGTGGACAAACAGATTAAGGGGATGCTGATCAACATCTGCCTGATGGGGCTCATAGTTTCTGCCATTGCCATTCTCATTTTATGGGTTGTGGCCGGCAGAATCAGCGACCCGCTGGTGGCCTGCGCCAGGATTGCCAAGCAGATCGGCAGCGGCAATTTTGACTCCCGTTTTGAGATCACTTCCAATGATGAAGTGGGGCAGCTGGCCATGTCACTCAAGGAAATGAGCCTGGAGTTGCAACAGTCCATGGCGCGGCAGGAACAGAGCCTGTCGTCCCAGCGGCAGGTGCAAGAGTCCGTCAAGGCCAATGCCGGAAAAGTCCAGGGGGCCGTGTCTGAATTGGTGCGCATGGCCGGTGAGATGGACAGCCAGGCGACGATCATCGCCGAGGAATCAAGCAGCGGTGCCGCCGCCACCGGCCAGATGTCGGCCAGCATGAATTCTGTTTCTCAGGCCGCCGAGTTGTCCCAGGCCAATATTGCTTCAGTTGCCGCAGCCATTGAGGAGATGACCTCCACCATATGTGAGATCGCCAGGAACGCCGAACAGGGCCGTCTGGTCACCGATGGCGCGGTACAATGCGCAGGGAATGCCTCTCTCCAGGTTGATGCCCTTAACAAGGCGAATGATGAGATCACCACGATCATTGAGACCATTGTCGAAATTGCCGAACAGACAAAGTTGCTTGCCTTGAATGCCACCATTGAGGCGGCGCGGGCCGGAGATGCCGGCAAGGGGTTTGCGGTGGTCGCCAGCGAGGTCAAAGACCTGGCCAAACAGACCAATGATGCCACCATTGACATCAAGACCAAGATTGAGGCCATGCACAGTTCCACCGGCCTGACCATCATTGAGATCAGCAAGATCAATGACAGTATCGCCAATGTCCGAGAAATTGTCGGCAGCATTGCCGCCGCGGTTGAGGAGCAGAGCGTTGCCAGCCGCGATATTGCCGAAAATGTGGCCCAGGCCGCCTCGCAGACCAGGGAGATGACCGGTGTTTTCAGCCAGGCGGCCGAGACCACCAGGCTCATCGCCGATGGGGTTAATAAGGTGAACAGCCATGTGGTTGAGGTGAAGGATATGGCCTCCAGTGTCAATGTGAGCGCGGAACGGTTGTCGTTGGTCGGCAGGGAGTTGCTTGAATCCGTCAAATATTTTGATCAGCCCGGCTGACCGGGTCACCCCTTCTGCCGGTGTCGTTCCATAATGCTATCATACTCTTCCTGGTAATGCTTTTTCATGCAGGGCGGGCAGATGGAGTGGCTGAATATCGTTTCCTGATTACCATATTACCATTGAACTTCAGCTATGCTCTTGGGCATTCACGACCAAATTGGGGACAGATTTATTTTTTGCTCTTTCTAGGCCGCCCGGCCCACGTAATTCCAAGCGTCTTCCCAGTTTCTTAGAAATTTCCTTCTCAAACTTCCTATCAGCCGTTAATTGGCCACGCTGGATTGCCTCCTTGATCAATTTCCACTCGCCTTCGGGAATGGTTTCATGTAGCCATTTCCTATATTGTTGAAATTCATATGGGGTGCTAACAACTACCCATTGCTGTTGACAGAATGTTAGTTACTAGAAGGACGACTCTTCATCTCGTTGTTCATTAGGAAAAAATCACAACTTTTTTTGATGGTTATTTTCCTGCTTGCCCTTGGAATCATCCTCGTATCAGGTTTGCACTATCGTCGCCATGTAATCGAAATGGCAGAAGACAATATCTTAATGTTAGTCCAAAGTCTGGCGGCCCAGCAAGAGCAGATCACAACCGGCACCAAACTGATGCTCAGCACATTGGCTCTGTTGCCTGAAGTGCAAAGGTTGGATACCAATTCCTGAACACTTCTCGAAGTCCTGACTCTTTACACTTGCTTTCCAATGTCATTAACTTATAAAGTGAGTTGCAGAGGGGACCGATTTTATTTTCCCTTTGCCAAAACCGCGAAAAAAAATCCAGCCCCCTCAGTCTGTAGGTAAATTAAATCTGATGAACTCGTAAAAAGTCCCAAAAACGTTTTTTTTGCGTCGTAACTCATTGAGTTAGTGTCATCATTTTTTGAAATTTTGACTTTTTACGAGACCATCAAATCTGTCTCCCGGACTTAAGTTAACGACATTGACTCGCTTTCGGCAACTTCTGCAGGGGAGGCAACAAAAGAAATACTATGCCCGCAAAGAAAAAAGGTCCACGCAAGCCGAAAAATCAAGTACCGGCCGTAGAGCCTGGCGATGCCAAAATACCCGAGACACAGGAGGTCGCTGAACAGAAGATCGAGCCGGAAGAATCGGCGGTCGGCTTCCCCATTGTCGGCATCGGCGCCTCCGCCGGCGGCCTGGAGGCCATAGAGCAGTTCCTGCGGCAGGTGCCGGAAGGATGCGGCATAGCCTTTGTCATCGTCCAGCACCTCGACCCGACCCACAAGGGAATCATGGCCGAGCTGCTGCAGCGGGTCACCGATATGCAGGTTTTTCAGGTGAGGGACCGGACGCGGGTTAAGCCGGACTGTGTCTATGTGATCCCTCCCAATAAGGACATGTCCATTCTCCACGGGGTGTTGCACCTGTTTGAGCCGACGGCAGCCCGCGGCCTACGTCTCCCCATCGATTTCTTCCTTTGTTCCCTGGCAGAGGACCGGCAGGAGCGCAGCATCGGGGTCATTCTCTCCGGTATGGGCTCGGACGGTACAATGGGCCTGCGGGCCATCAAGGAAAAGTCGGGAGTGACGCTGGTGCAGGAGCCGACCTCGGCCAAGTTCGACAGCATGCCCAGGAGCGCCATCGATGCCGGACTGGCCAACCTGGTAGGCCGGGCGGAGGAGCTGCCGGGAAAACTCATCGACCATCTCCGGCACGCCCACATCATCGCCCGGACCGAGCAGCCACTGGAGGAGAAGCAAGAGAGCGCCTTGGAGAAAGTCATCATCCTTCTGCGGGCCAAGACTGGTCACGATTTTTCACTCTATAAGAAGAACACCCTCTATCGCCGGATCGAGAGGCGCATGGCCATCCACCAGTTGGACCGGGTCGCTGCCTATGTCCGCTATCTGCAGGAGAATTCCCAAGAGGTGGGGCTTCTCTTCAAAGAACTTTTGATCGGCGTGACCAGCTTTTACCGCGATCCGGAGGCCTGGGAACAGTTGCAGAAAGAGGCCATCCCGGCGTTGCTGACGGACCGCCCGGCAGGCGGGGTGCTGCGGGCCTGGTCGGTAGGCTGCTCGACCGGGGAGGAACCGTATTCGCTGGCCATATCATTCAAGGAAGTGCTGGAACAAGCGGGGTCCGCGGAAAATTTCCACCTGCAGATCTTTGCCACCGACCTGGACCAGGATGCGATCGACAAGGCCCGCCAGGGGCTCTATCCGGCCACTATCAGCGCCGATGTTTCCGCCGAGCGACTGCACCGATTTTTCAGCAAAGAAAAGAACAGCTACCGGGTCGGCAAGGAGATCCGGGCGATGGTGACGTTCGCCACGCATAACGTCACCTGCGACCCTCCCTTTACCAAACTGGATATCCTCATCTGCCGCAACCTCTTGATCTATCTGAGGCCGGAACTGCAGAAAAAGCTCCTCCCGCTCTTTTCCTACAGCCTGAATCCCGGCGGTGTATTGTTTTTAGGGAGTGCCGAGACGGTCGGCACCGCCACCGATACCTTGGTGCCGTTTAACATCAAGTCGAGACTCTTCCGGCGCTACGAATCTGTTCTGCCGGCCGAACCTCTTGTGTTGTCCCCTTCGTTTATCCCGGTCCGGCCCGGATTTCCCAAGGAGTTATCGACGTTGCAACCTGCTGCCAATCTCCAGACTCTTGCCGACCAACTGCTCCTGCAGCAGTTTTCGCCGCCGGCGGTACTGGTAAGCGACAAGGGTGATATCCTTTATATCAGCGGTCGAACCGGTAAATATCTGGAGCCTGCGGCCGGCAAGGCCAATTGGAATATCTATGCCATGGCCCGCGAAGGGCTGCAATTTGATCTGGGGATCGCCTTCGAGAAGGCGCTCCGGCAAAACGAGACGATAACCGTCAAGAATGTCAGGGTCGGCGAGGAAGCCGACAGGCAGGCCGTTACTATCACGGTCAAAGCGATCGAAAAGCCTGCGGCCTTGCGAGGGATGGTGATGATCGTCTTTACCGACGTGGACCTCCCCCCCCTGGAAAAGAAAGCGCCGGGCCGCAGCAGGATCGCTTCATCCGGCAATGCCAGGGTTCTTGAGCTGGAGCAGAACCTCCAGCAACAGAGGGAAGCACTTCAAGCTACCCGCGAAGAAATGCAATCCTCCCAGGAAGAACTCAAATCCGCCAACGAGGAGTTACAATCCACCAATGAGGAACTGCAGTCAACCAACGAAGAACTTACCACTTCAAGGGAAGAGATGCAGTCCATGAACGAAGAACTGCAGGTGGTCAACGCCGAGCAACTCTCCAAAATGGACGAACTTTCGCGAGTGAACGATGATATGCGGAACCTGTTCAACAGCACGGAAATTATCACCGTGTTTCTCGACAACCAACTCCATGTGCGGCGGTTCACCAGCGGGGCGGACACACTCTTCAAGCTGATCAAAAGCGATGTCGGGCGACCGCTTTCCGACATTGCCTGTGACCTGCTCTATCCGGAGATGACCAAAGAGGCGCGGGAGGTACTGCGGACGCTGGTTTTTTCGGAAAAGCAGATCGCCACCACCGACGGGCGCTGGTTTCTGGTGCGCATCATGCCCTACCGCACCACCCAGGACGTGATCAACGGAGTGGTTATCACCTTTTCAAACATCACTGCGGCCAAGGCGCTGGAAGCGGAACTGCGCGAGGAAAATGCGAGACTGAAGAGTCTGCTTGAGACGGGAGGGCAGTAATGGGAATCGACAAAGATAAAGGCCTGTCGGCAGCAACCGAACTGCGTCGTCAGGCGGCGGAAGAGCAGTTGCGGACGAAAACGGCTACATTGCATCCACCCCGAAGCGAGGAAGAGCTGCAGCGGCTCGTGCATGAACTTGAGGTCCACCAGATTGAACTGGAGATGCAGAATGCAGAGCTCCTCCAGGCCAGGGATGAACTTGAGGTATCGCGGAATACCTATGCCGAACTCTATGACTTTGCCCCCGTCGGCTATTTCACCTTTGATACGCACGGACTGATACGAGAGGTAAATCTTACCGGTGCGCAGCTGCTGGGAAGGGAGAGGGGACTGCTGACTAATACACCCTTGAGCAGTTTTATTACCGATGCAGACGGAAGAGAGATTTTTTCCAGTCACCTCGGAAATGTCTTGCAACGTCAGGGTATGCAGCGATGTGAAATCAGCCTCACAAGAAAAGACGGCACGGTGATATATGGCCTGCTCCAGAGCGTCGCAAAGGAGACTCTCGAAAATAAAGATGGGTTTATCCTTACCTCAATCGTTGATGGCACGGCCCGCAAGCAGTTGGGAGCAGAGCTGCAAAAAGCCCATGATAACCTGGAGGCAATCGTCCGTGAGCGGACCGGTGAGCTGCTAAGGAGCTGTAAAATAATAACATGGCCATTTTTTTGATAAATGTGTTAATATGGCAGCATGGATATTGAATCGGCAATCAGGGAACGTTATCAAAATCTCGAATGGGCCTTGGATGAAAGGCTTAGGCGCTTATATG
>JAHILF010000109.1 GCA_018897105.1 Pseudomonadota bacterium | reverse complement strand
TTTTCGCCGGTTGCCTGAGCCCAGGTTCGTCATTCCGGCGAAGGCCGGAATCCAGGTAGTTACGACAATTCTGGACCCCGGCCTTCGCCGGGGTGACGACGAGTGTAGTCAGTTTTTCTTAAGTTAACGGCATTGAACAGCAACCTGCTGCAATTTTTAAATCTAACATTTAACTCTTAAAACTTAAAACGTTTTTATGCAATATCTGGACAATGAAACCTATCTGCTTGACGTATTGGTGCGCCAGGAGCTGATGTCCAACGAGCAGCAGAAACTGGTTATCGTCAAAAAAGAACTGCAGCGTCAGGTATTGAAGCGCATCATCAGGGATCAGGAGCGGGGCAGAAAACGCAAATATATACGGGAAATTGATCTGGTGGATATCATTGTCTCCCTGAATCTTGAGCTGCCGGGCCGGAAAAACGAATTTCTCACCGAGGAAATGATCATCCGCGCCGTTGCCGATGATCTGGATCTGCCTTTTAAAAAGCTCGATCCCCTGGAACTTGATCTGGATGTGGTCACCAAGACCATCCCGGAATCCTTTGCCTTGAAACATCTGCTGCTGCCCTTTGCCGTGAAGAACGGCGTGCTGGAGGTGGCCATCAATGAGCCGGAAAACCGCACCCTGCTCGAAGACATCGAACGGGCCAACCAGATCAAGGTGCGAGCCCATCTCAGCACAAAATCGGATCTGAAAAAGATCCTGTCCGAGTTTTTCGGCTTCAAGTCCTCCATTTCAGCGGCGGAAACTCACCTGGGCGGACCCATGGTCGATCTGGGCAATCTGGAGCAGCTGGTCAAGATCTCCTCTTCCAAGGAAATCACCTCTTCGGACCAGAATATCAAGTCCGCGGTGGAACATCTGTTCAACTATGCCTTTGATGAGCGGGCCAGCGATATCCATATTGAACCAAAACGGGAGGTAAGCCGGGTCAGGCTGCGCATTGACGGGGTGCTCCACACCATTTACGATCTGCCCAAGGTGGTGCATCCGGCCATCATCTCTCGTATCAAGTTCCTCTCCCGGCTGGATATTGCCGAAAAACGGCGACCCCAGGACGGGCGCATCAAGGTGGACCGGGCCGGCAAGCAGGCGGAGATCCGGGTGTCAACCATTCCGGTGGCCTTTGGCGAAAAGGCGGTCATGCGTATTCTCAGTTCGGATATCATGTTCAAGGATGTCCGGGATATCGGCTTTTCTGAGCGGGACTATGTCGTCTATCAGCAGATGACGGATTCCCCCCATGGCATCATGCTGGTAACAGGCCCCACCGGCAGCGGCAAGTCAACCACCCTCTATTCCACCCTGCAGAATCTTGCCTCGCCGGAGGTCAATATCGTCACCGTGGAAGATCCGGTGGAAATGATCCATGAGGACTTCAACCAGATTTCCGTACAGTCCCAGATCGATGTCACCTTTGCCACTATTTTACGAAATATACTGCGCCAGGACCCGGATATTATTATGATCGGCGAGATCCGCGATCTGGAAACCGCCACCAATGCCATCCAGGCAGCCCTCACCGGCCATCTGGTGTTCTCCACCCTGCATACCAACGACGCGGTGTCGGCCATCACCCGCCTAATGGAACTCGGCGTGCAGCCCTTTCTGGTCTGCTCCACCCTGCTTGGCGCCATGGCCCAGCGGCTGGTGCGCACCATCTGCCCCCATTGCGTGGAAAGTTTTACCCTGCCCACTGCCGAGTTGAAGGGCTTCGGTTTTCCTCTGCCGGACCAGCCCCTGCTGACACTGCGCAGAGGGCAAGGCTGCCGCAGGTGCAGGGGGACGGGGTTTATCGGCCGGTGCGGAATTTTTGAGATTTTCCCCATGTCCGAGCAGATTAAAAAACAGGTCAGCCAGGGGGCAAGCGCCGGCGAGATCGCCAAGGTGGCAAGAAGGGAGGGTATGACCACCCTGAAAGAGGACGCCTGGCACAAGGTGATGAAGGGCATCACCACCCATGAAGAGGCCATCCGGGTGACCGGATCTGCCGAATTGATATAAAGAGCAAAAATAAGACAAAGTAACTTCAGATGTCAGGAAAAATTGTAGCAACCAACAAAAAGGCGTACCACGAATACCAGATTGATTCCATCTTGGAAGCCGGCATGGTGTTGCTGGGCTCGGAGGTGAAATCCTTGCGGGCCGGACGGGCTAATCTGCGTGACGGCTATGTGAAGATCAAAAACGGCGAGGCGTGGCTGCTCAACGTGCATATCTCGCCCTATACATTTGCCACCTATGACGCGCCGGATCCCATGCGGGAGAGAAAACTGCTGCTCTCTGCTCGGGAGATCAAGAAACTCGTCGGCAAGGTTCAGGAAAAAGGATTTGCTTTAATACCAATAAAGATTTACTTTAACAGTAAAGGGTTGGCAAAACTTGGTCTTGGTTTGTGCAAAGGGAAAACCCTCTATGACAAGAGGAATTCCTTGAAGAAAAAAGAGGCCGACCGGGAAATGGACCGGCTGAGAAAAAACTACAAATAATTTTCCAACGCAAAATTCAAAAAGTACACAGGGGGCGAAACGGATTCGACGGGGATATATAAGCTCAGGCTGCATGTCGAGGTCTCTGACTGCTCGTTAAACGGTTAGAACATTAAAAATAGTCGCAGACGACTATGCATATGCTGTAGCAGCATAAATAAGCTACCGTTCCACCAACCCGATCCTGCGGGGTTGATTGGAGCGTCGACTAGCGGGATAGCTTTCGGGAGGAGCCTACTGGCCCTAAAAGCGAAATAAAAAGCGGGATAGCGCTGAAAGTTCCTAGTCCTGGTGGAACCAAGGCGCGATAAGCACTTAAGCAGGAATACACATGTAGACGCTTGCAGGGGAGTATTTTCGGACGCGGGTTCGACTCCCGCCGCCTCCACCAAGTTGTTTAAATTATTACATAAAACACTGTTTGTTGAAACGGGAGCCTGTCCTTCACCACCCCGGCCATTCATCGGCTCACAGGAGGTGAAAGATGGGCTTTTCTATTTCTGTACAACCTGTTACGGGAGTCTTGGTGATTTCATAGCCATGTTCTTGGCCTATTGCAATAATCATGATTGTTTGCAAGGTTATGATAATTATATGGCGACTGATGTAATAGACCGCAGATGGTTTAAGCGAGCACCACAGTCTGCCTCTGAATCGATTACGATGTGTCAGATGCGGTTGGAGGTCTTGCCGTAATAATTGGCACGTTCATTTTTATAATTACGCAGAATATCAATTATTTCTTCTTTTATCATTAACGCTTTCCTTGTTTTTCCATACTTTTCAAAAGTTCACTGGCGATATTTGGGCTTTCGAGACGCATGATGCTCTCTTCCGCACTGCCGAAACTGAGCAGATTGATACTCCCATACCATACGACCTTTTGATCGATGAGCGCGAATTTCTGATGTATGTTTGAACGAAACACCACGTTCACACCGGCATGTTGCAACATATCGAGAGTCCCCTGCAAGGCAGCTGGTTCCTTTCCCCTGAAATCTCCTGTCGGTCTCGTTACAACTATTACACTTACATTTTTCCGCAACGCAATCTCCAACTGCTGCATCATTTGCAATGTGCGCCTCCTTGTAACGAAGGGGCTTACGATCAGGATCTCTCTTTCCGCGGCCAGAATATCATTGTCGTAAACCGGCAAAAAGTTGCTCTTGTCAAAGATAACATCGATTGAGTCCGCCAGGGCAGCGCAAGCTTTCGCTTTATAGCCGATCGAGGCGTATCCGTTCAGCCGTTTATGGTACATTTTCTCAAGCATGCTTACATGGATATCGACATAGTCGTAGATCTGGACCTCTCTTTTTTCTTCAAACAGTCTGTGAAGCCTGCCCGCATATTGCTGCAGAGTCCCCTTCCACGATATCGGCATGGTCAAAAACAGGGTGTCGAGACGCGGTTCGTCGAATCCCTCCCCGATATACCTGCCCGTGGCGACCAGTGTCAATTGATTGTCCGTTGGTGTGTCGGATATGCGCTTGAAGATTTCTGCGATTTCCCTTGTTCCCCTTCCTCCCCTGAGTGTCATGACTTCGGGAATTTTTTCCCTGAGCTTTCCGGCGATTAATTCCAGATGGTTGGTCCTTTCGGTCAAGACAAGGCAGTTCCTGCCACTCTTATGGCTTTTTACTACATCCTCAACAATCATCTGATTACGCATCTCGCTTTCAACCATGAGTGAATAGTGCTCCTGGATGGATACGTCTTTTTCATCCTTGTCAAGCGGGACCCGCAGTGCGGTAAATCTCGGTATTACAAAATGATCGAACGGCCTTTTTTCCGCCTGTTTCCTGGCGTCATCCCTATATCGTACCGGACCGCATTGCATAAATATTATGGGATGATGACCATCCTTCCTGCTAGGGGTTGCGGTTAAACCATAGACATACTTTGCCTTGGCGGCTTTAAGAATTTCGTCGAAGCTCACTGCTGCTACATGATGGCATTCGTCGATGATGATCATGCCATAATCTTTCACGCATTCCCTTACTTCATTTTTCCTGTTCAACGATTGCATCAAAGCAATATCAATGATTCCGCCCAGGCTATTCTGGCCTTGCCCCAGTTGTCCGATGATGCTTTGGGCCTTTTTTCGTCCTCTCTTTTTCAAGCCTCTGTCCGATACCGGCAAGGATTCATTTATCGCCAGGAATTCAGTCAACTTGTTCTTCCATTGCGTTATCAGGCTGGCCCTATCGACAATGATAAGGGTGTTGACTTTTCTCTCGGCGATCAGTTTGATTGCCACAACCGTTTTCCCGAAAGCCGTTGTGCCGGAGAGTACGCCGATATCATGCTCAAGCAACCTGTCCACTGCCTGTGGCTGTTCGTCTCGCAGATTGCCATTGAATGCAACGTCGATCGTTTTGCCGTGATTGGTCTTGTCCAGACAGATGACATCCATTCCCTGTTCGTCAAAAACTTCCCTCAGGTCCTGCTCGCAGCCTCTCGGCAGGCAGAGATATTCGACAGTATCTTCAGCACAACAGATAATTCTCGATTTGTTATAGGTCGGCATGCGCATCGCCTGATTCTTGTAGAACTCGGGATTCTTGAAAGCCGCCAGGCGTTTTAACTGGTTCAGAGCCCTTTGAGAGATGCCTGCCTTCGGAACAAACAGCATATTTGCTTTTACGATCTCTATTTCTCGCGGAAAATCCGTTTTCAGTAATTTGACCTTGGTCGTTTCCCATGGCTTTTGCGTTTCTTCTTCATCTCTTTTCAAGACCCCGAGTTCATTTCCCTGACCCAGTTTTAAAGAAAGTGTTATTACGTCACCTTCCGAGAGCGTTCCAATCGTGTTTAGAAACGCCCACTGATCGGGATACGGTTTGAAACTCCGATCGATGAATTCACTGTTTTTGGCCTTTCTTGCCTCCTTTTGCAAAGGCAGCGCTATCAGATTCCCCAGACCGCCCTTGGGCATGGTGTCCTGATTGGGGAAAAATCTGTCGTATGATTTGAAAGTGATCTCATGCCTGTTCTGCATGGTGTAGGTAAGCAGGGATGTGCCGAATTTTCTGGCCAGGGATGCTGCTAACGGCCCTTTAAAGAATACCCACGCATGGCTTCCATTGCCGGAACGTGAGCGCTCGATGGCAACAGGGATATCAAATTCCGCACACACCTCCCGCAATACCGAGATATCCTTTTGCCATTCCCCATCGTCAAAATCGATCGCCAAAAACCAGCAAGTCTCATCTGGAAGCATCGGGTAAATTCCGGCGACTATTTTCCCCCGCAGATGGTCATCAATTACTTTCTCAGTAAGAGCAGCATATGCCTTATGGGTGCAACCGGTGCATGTCCCCTTCGGCTTAGCGCATAGTCCTGGCTTCCATTCATTCAGACAGGAGGGCGAATACCCGGACGTCCCTTTTTTCTTGTTTTCCCATCTCCTGGCGTAAACATCGTCCCGTCCTTTGAAAAGCGACATAAACAGCTTGATTTTTTCTCCTTCGTCAGCATTCTTGCTCATGCCTGGAGGCGAAACTTCAGCAGCTTGCGGAGCGATTATTTCAGATTCGGATTTTTCCCCGGAAATTTCATCACCCGAATATCGCGCCTCCACAATAACCAACCGTGCCTTCAGGGCTCTTATTTCCTCTTTCAAGTTATTGTTTTCAATCAATAACATCCGACACTTCTCAGATAGCTCTGAAATTAAAATAGAATCCTCAATTTTCACGTTGGGACCTCTCGCATTTACCGTCTGAGCAAAGGGATTCAAACTCTTCCGGAACAAGCTTTACGATCCTTGCCGGCAGGAACGCTCATAGGCCGAGACAAAGACATGGCGTAACAGTTCGATCCGGTTCTCAGTTCATGCACCTCGAACAACTCTTCCAGTCGTCGCGATATGGCAATCGGCAGATAATCACTGCCGCGGATATCTATCGGACAATGAAAACGATATTCTTATGGGCCTAATATGTCAATTATCACCGAGATTTGGCAACAGTATTCCGCAACAGACGATTATTATGCCTGCCCATCAATGAAATTCTCCTCATATTCAGGCCAACCTTCATCGAAAGTTTCAACGATTGTTTCCAATCATTTTTTTGGAGGTGTTGGTGATCTGTGTTTTGCCCACCGAAACAAACCAAGATGAGCCAGGATCTTCTCATTGCGGAGAGGTATCCCTTGGCAAGCCTGAACTGAATACACACTACACAGGCTGAGACCGTTTCTGATCACCTGCACATAGGCACGTCGAAAAAGACCAACCGCAACTGGCTCGGATGTGGGAGCTACGCCCCTGATAAGATACCGGGCTTTGGAGTATGTGATCAGGATAGTGGATTGTTCTAATTTCGCCCTTGATTTTCTGACACAGATCAGACATATTGTTGCCACTTATAAACAAGTGGAGTCGTTTTGTCTGGAGCCCGGCATGAAAAAAAAGCCAGAAGACATTTTTCGCTCATGTGGTGGCCAACTGCGAATGAGCGAGGCGATTGAGCGCGGGATAACCCGCTACATGCTCTATTCACTCCGAGACAAAGGGGTGATTGAACAGGTCAGCAGAGGGGTTTATCGTCTGGTGGAGCTTCCGCCCATCAGCAACCCAGACCTTGTGACACTTAGCCTCCGTTTTCCGAATGCCATCATTTGCCTTATCTCAGCATTTGCTTACCACGAGATAACGACACAGATTCCGCATAGCGTTTCTGTAGCGGTTCCCAGGGACTCACGGCAGCCATCCCTTGACTATCCGCCACTCCTCGTTCACCGATTCTCCGATCAGGCATATCGCGCTGGAATTGAAGAACATCAAATCGACGGCATATCGGTCAAAATTTACAATCCAGAAAAAACGCTTGCCGACTGTTTTAAGTTTCGCAATAAAATCGGCATGGACGTAGTACTGGAAGCCCTGAAACTCTATAAGGCTCACAAGAAGTTTAACCACGAGAGGTTACTCAAATACGCAAGGATCTGCCGAGTTGAAAAGGTAATGCGCCCCTACCTGGAAGCGAGTGTATGAAAATCACAAGGAATGTACCGGCATCTGTTCGGCAACGACTTCTCAATCGTGCCAGGAATGATAAAAGGCCGTTTAATGAGCTGCTACAGTATTACGCCATGGAGCGGTTTTTGTACCGCCTGTCCGGGTCCGCCCATGCTGATTGCTTCATTCTCAAGGGTGCGTTGATGTTGAGAGTTTGGAGTTCCTCTGAATTCCAGCCCACCATGGATATCGATATGCTGGGAAAAACGAACAACGAGGAGGCCAGTATTATCAAGCAAATTCAGGATATCATGGCTATGGACGTGGAGCCGGACGGACTTACGTTCGACCCTGATTCAATCCAATCTGAACGGATCACCGAGACGCTGATTACGAAGGGATCAGAATTCGGTTTCGCGGGGCGCTGGATTCAGCCAGGGTCAGCATGCAAATCGATATCGGATTCGGCGACATCGTTTATCCGGGGCCAGAAGAATCGGATTTACCGACCATGCTTGGTTCCCCATGCCGAGGCTCCTGTGTTACAGCCGAGAGAGCGCTATCGCCGAGAAGTTCGAAGCCATGGTGAAACTCGGGGCGTTGAACAGCCGTATGAAGGATTTCTATGACATTTGGCTTCTTTCTCGGCAGTTCGATTTCGATGGAGCGAAGCTTGCCGAGGCAATCCGCTTGACTTTTGAGCGGCGTGGAACGGTAATGCCTGTCGAAATCGAAGCGTTCGACGAACCCTTCATCAGCGCCAAACTGATTCAGTGGTCAGCCTTTTGGAAACGACTCCAGCAGGATCATGTTCCAGTTTCATTTCGCGATATCGTATCGGCAGTGGAAACATTTCTTGTACCGGTGGCCTCCGCAACATCTCAAGGAACTACCAAGCCTATGAGCTGGATCGCTTCAGGACCTTGGACGTGAATAGTATCAATTTCAACCTAACCGTCACAATATATGTGACCAAAATTGTGTCCAAAAAGCGTGATGAACTGTGACTTGCAATTAGTATGAGTGATATACAACCGAAAAGGTGATCTGCAGAAAAGCTATTAATAATCTATTCTTAGATCACTTAAAATCATTTTGTGTCTTATTTTGTCATCTGCTTGCACATGGGTTCGACTCCCGTCGCCACCATTTAGAAAACAAACCCGTCCACTAACCGCGTCCGGTTATTGGCCGGGTTTTCTTGTTCTGCTGTTATCCGCGACTTACGTCGTTTTCTATTAATCAGGCCATTCGGTCAAATCACTTCCTTTTCGGGACTGCGGCTCGCGCACCGTTTGTTCGCTGCGCTCCAAGCCGTTGTCCTGTATTTTTTTCTGCAACCGCTATTCGGCTGGATCTAAGGCAAACTGGTTAATACTCTTCATGACTTGCCCCCGAAGCGATAGCGAAGCCAGGAATGCGCGGAATAAAGTGTCGGGCGGTGGCTAACACCGAGGCGCAGGATGCGCCGACTGAACGCACGCAGTGCGGGCCGCAGGCCGCGAAGCCAGGAATGGCGAAGCGTAAATTTTTTTCGCAGTGGCTCCCATGGCCCTTACTTACCGGAGCCGTTTCAAATCTGTCGGATCTCCCTCGAATTTTGAGTTGCACGTCGCATAGCAGATGTTATATTGTCGAATAGTTTTGAATGGCCCACGTGCGCCCAGCGGTTTAGGGTGCGCAAAGGTAAAGTAGATGAATCGGCTGTTTGGAGGTTGAGCGATGAACAGACAACGTGCTTTAGAACTGCTGGCCAGCAGCAAGCCGGAACTGCAGGCTCGTTTTGGCGTGACCCGGCTGGCCTTGTTCGGCTCCACCGCCCGCGATACGGCGACCAGCGGCAGCGATGTCGATGTGCTGGTGGCTTTCGACGGCCCGGCCACCTCCAAGCGCTATTTCGGCGTGCAGTTTTACCTGGAGGACCTGCTCGGCTGTCCGGTCGACCTGGTCACCGAAAAGGCCCTGCGGCCGGAGCTGCGCCCCTACATCGAACAGGAGCGGGTCAATGTCTGATGCCAGCCAGCGCGAATGGCGCTTCTACCTCGACGACATGATCGACTTCGCCGGAAAGGTGCTCGCCTACACCGACGGTCTCGACCAGTCCGGTTTCGTGGCCAGCGGCCTGACCTACGACGCCACCCTGCGCAATCTGGAGCTGATCGGCGAAGCCGCCACCCATATCCCGGATGAAGTCCGCGCCGCCCGTCCTGAAATCCCCTGGCGGATGATCATCGCCACCCGCAACCGCCTCATACACGGCTACCTCGGCATCGACGACGACACCCTGTGGAGCATCATCCGTGACGACGTGCCCGAACTGCTGCCGCTGCTCAAGGCGCTGAAAAACAAGGCGCAGTCATGAACCCCGGCAGCGTCAAGATCATCGAACGGCTCAAGCTCATCTCCCAGGCCCGCGCCACCACGCTGATGACCAGCTTCACCAAAAACGACCGGGTCGGTTTCCAGTCCCCGGACGGCCGGACGCTGGAAGGCATGGTGCTGCGCCTCAACAAGAAGACCATCAGCGTCGCCACCGACGACGGCCACCAGTGGAACGTCGCGCCCGGCCTGCTGCGCCTCGTCCAATCAGCGGGAGATGTCCAATGGCCATGATCCGCCAACCCGAAAACTTCCCGGCAACGGTCAAGGAGGTCCGGCGACAGCTGGCGCTCTCCCAAGAGGAACTGGCCCACGCCCTCGGGGTGAGCTTCGCCACGGTCAACCGCTGGGAGAACGGCAAGACGGTGCCGTCGAAGCTGGCGCAGCGGCAGTTCGAGCAATTTTGTGCGCAGAAAAAGAAACAGGGGGAACTGTTCTGATGGTTTTCAGTGAAGACTCACGGGTCAAAATCCCCTGCATTCTACACCTGGTACGGCTTGGCTACCGCTACCTTTCGCTCAAAAATGCGGTATGGGATGAAGAGACCAATATTTTCACGGCCCTGTTCCGCACATCCATGGCTCGGATCAATCCCGGCTTGGACGCTGATGACATCGATCGACTGCTGATTGACGTTAAACTTTCGCTGGAAAACGAGGACCTCGGCAAGGCTTTCTACGAAAAGCTCACGGAGCGTTCCGGCACCCGGCTGATCGACTTCGCCGATTTCTCGAACAACAGCTTTCATGTGGTCACGGAACTGACCTGCAAGAACGGCGACGATGAGTTCAGGCCCGACATCACCCTGCTCATCAACGGCATGCCGCTGGTATTCATCGAGGTCAAGAAACCCAACAACCGTGAAGGCGTGCTGGCCGAGCGCAACCGCATCATCACCCGGTGCCGCAATCCCCGGTTCTGGCGCTTTATCAACATCACCCAGCTGATGGTGTTCTCCAACAACATGGAGTACGACGACGGCTCGCCGCAGCCGATCGAAGGGGCCTTCTACGCCAGCCCGTCTTACGCCGCGCCGATCTTCAACTATTTCCGGGAAGAGGAAGAGCTGAATCTCCCTGAATTGCCGGCCGACGAGGACGACACGGTTGAAAACGAGGTACTCAAAGACAATAACCTCAACGTCATCAAGCACAGCCCGGAGTTTATCAGCAACAAGTCGCCGGACACCCCGACCAACCGCATCTGCACCTCCCTGTTCAGCCGCGACCGCCTGAAGTTCCTGATGCAATACGCTTTTGTGTATGTGTGCGAGACCGACGGTCTGCATAAGCACGTCATGCGTTATCCGCAGCTCTTCGCCACCAAGGCAATCGAACGTAAGCACGAAGCCGGGGTGCGCAAGGGGATCATCTGGCACACCCAGGGCAGCGGCAAGACCGCGCTGGCCTATTACACCGCTTTCTGACCGACTACTTCCAGAAACGCGGCATCATCCCCAAGTTCTATTTCATCGTCGATCGAATCGATCTGCTCATTCAGGCGCAGCGGGAATTTTCAGGCCGTGGGCTGACGGTCCACACCATCGACAGCCGTGAGGCCTTTGCCCGCGACATCAACACTATTCAAGCGATTCATAACGACTCCGGCAGGCCGGAGATCACCGTGGTCAATATTCAGAGATTTGCAGATGATCCGAACGTGGTCCGCACCTGCTCCAGGCCCTGACCCGGGTCAACCGGCCCTACCAGGATTTCCGCTACGGCTACGTGGTCGATTTCGCCGACATCAGCAAGGAGTTCGAGGAGACGAACCAGCGTTATTTGAAAGAACTTAACGAGCTGGGCGACGAACTGGAACACTACTCCCATCTGTTCAAGTCCGCCGAGGAGATTCAGAGTGAAATCGAGCAGATCAGGGACATCCTGTTCAGCTTCGACACGGAAAACGGTGAGGAATTCTCCCGCCAGATCAGCCGGATCCAGGACCGCGCCACCGTGCTGGCCCTCAAAAAAGCCCTGGCCGATGCCCGCAGCCTCTACAACTTGATCCGCCTGCAGGGGGAATACTCCTTCCTCGACCAGCTCGATTTCCAGAAACTCAACCAGCTCTACCGGGAAACCAGCAACCATCTCGACCTGTTGAACCTCAAAGAGAGCCTGGAATCGAACGCCGACACCACGGGCCTGCTCAACGTCGCCCTCGAAGAAGTGCTCTTCAAGTTCATCAAGGTCGGTGAAGAAGAACTGGTGCTGGCCGACAAGCTGAAGAACACCCTGCGCCGGACCCGTGAGGATATGTCCGACAACTTCGACCAGCAGGACCCCAAATTCATCACCCTCAAGGAAGAGCTGGAGCGGCTGTTCAAGAAGAAACGCTTAAGCGAAGTGACCCAGGAAGAAATGACCGCCAACATCGGCGCGCTTAACGCCATCCATGAGCAGGTCAAGGAGCTGAACCGGCAGAACAACCAGCTGCGCGCCAAGTATCAGGGCGACGCCAAATATACCCGCATCCACAAACGGCTGCTGGAACGCGGCACGCTTTCGGAAACCGAGCGCCGCCTCTTCGCGGCCCTTACCGGCGTGAAAAAGCAGGCCGACGACCAGGTGTTGCAGAACACCCAGCTCTTGGCCAACGAAGCCTTCTTTGAACGGATGATGATGCCGCTCGTTATCGGCGAGTTCCAGACCCGCCGGAAAATCAAGCTCAACCCGGACGTCTCCCGCACCATCAACCAACTGGTGGTCACCGAATACAGGAATGAATTTGCCTCCGGCAGCAGAACAGGAGTACAGGCGTGGTAACCCAGGATTTCGCAAACAGCACCCGGCAACTGATCGACAGCCTCAAGAACATCTGCGCCGCCTACGGCCTCGGCAACGACGGCAACGAGTTCAAGATCATCACCCAGGTCTTCCTCTACAAGTTTTTGAACGACAAGTTCGCCTTTGAGGCCAAGAAGATCAAACCGGAGCTGGCCCAGGCCGAGAACTGGGAACACGCGATCAGCGCCCTGAGCGGTGACGAGCTGGAGATGCTGCAAATGCAGATGGGGCCGGACACCGCCCGCCTCAAACCCGAGCACTTCATCGCCCACCTGTGGAATCGCCAGAACGCGCCGGAGTTCGCCAAGCTCTTTGACGACACCCTGCGCGACATCGCCATCAGCAACAACGACATCTTCGCGGTCAAGACCGACGGCGGCGCCAAGGTCACCCTGTTTGACCGGGTGAGCGAATACATCAGCGATGTCGGCAGGCGCGATGCCTTCTGCCGCGCCATCATCAATAAGATTGGGGATTTCAGCTTCGAGCGCATCTTCACCCAGAAGTTCGATTTTTACGCCACCATTTTCGAATACCTGATCAAGGACTACAACAGCAACAGCGGCGGCAAGTACGCCGAGTACTACACGCCCCATGCCGTGGCCCGGATCATGGCCGCCATCCTGGTGCCGCAGGACCGGCAGGGCAAGGTACAGAACGTCAGCTGTTACGACCCGTCGGCCGGGTCCGGGACGCTCTTGATGAATGTGGCCCACGCCATCGGCGAGAATCGTTGCAGCATCTACACCCAGGACATTTCCCAGAAATCCTCCAACCTGCTGCGCCTGAACCTGATTTTAAACAACCTGGTCCACTCCATCCCCAACATCATCCAGGGCAACACCCTGCTCCACCCCTACCACCGGGACGGCAAGGCGCTGAAACGGTTCGACTACATCGTCTCCAATCCGCCCTTCAAGATGGATTTTTCAGATTTCAGGAACGAACTGGACACCAAGGAGAACAAGGAGCGCTTTTTCGCCGGGGTGCCGAACACGCCTAAGCAGGCTGTGGAGAAGATGTCCATCTACCAGCTCTTCCTCCAGCACATCGTCCATTCCCTGAAACCCGGCGGCAAGGCGGCGGTGGTGGTGCCCACGGGTTTCATCACCGCTCAGTCCGGCATCGACAGGAAGATCCGTGAACACCTGGTCAACAACCGGTTGCTGGCGGGGGTGGTCTCCATGCCCAGCAACATCTTTGCCACCACCGGCACCAACGTCTCCATCCTCTTTATCGACGCCGGCAACAAGAACGGCGTGGTGCTGATCGACGCCTCGGGTCTCGGCACCAAGGTCAAGGACGGCAAGAACCAGAAAACACTGCTCTCCGAGGATGAGGAAAACCGCATCATTGCCACCTTTAACGCCAAGCAGGCGGTGGAGGATTTCTCGGTGGTGGTGAGCTACGACGACATCGCCGCCAAGAATTATTCGCTCAGCGCCGGCCAGTATTTCGAGGTGAAGATCGAGTACGTCGATCTGACGATGGAGCAGTTTGCGGCGAAGATGCAGGGCTTTACCGACAATCTGGACAAGCTGTTCATGGAATCGGCGGGGCTGGAGCAGGAGATTCGGAAGCAGTTGGCGGGGTTGCGGTATGAGTAATGGCATAAAAACCAACAAGGTGTTCCATGGGAAGACCGCCCCTTTGCATAAGCTATGCATATCTATAACTGACTGCCATCATTCAACTCCAAAGTGGTCAGAAGGCGGGAAGGTTGTTGTCAGGAATTTCAACATCAAGGACGGAAAGCTCGATTTAAGTAATCCCTCGTACACAAACGAGGAAACATATCAGGAGCGAATTTCACGGGCAAAGCCAGAAGCGGGGGACTTGATCATCACCCGTGAGGCTCCTATGGGAGAAGTCTGCGTTATTCCAGAAGGAATAGAGTGCTGCCTTGGGCAAAGGATGGTTCTAATAAAACCTGACCCCAAGAAGATCGAAAGCAAATATCTCCTTTATGCGATGCTCGCTGAGTTTGTCCAAAAGCAAATAAACCAAAGTGATAAAACGGGCTCGATAGTCAGCAATCTCAGAATTCCTTTACTGAAAGACATTGAGATTCCGCTTATAGATGGAGCTGAACAGATCGCCGCCGTCCTCTCCGCCCTCGACGCCAAAATCGACTGCAACAACCAGATTAACGCCGAGCTGGAGTCGATGGCCAAGACCCTGTACGACTACTGGTTCGTGCAGTTCGACTTCCCCTTCGACTTCGCTTCAGGTAAACCCGCCCAAAACGGCAAGCCCTACAAATCCTCCGGCGGCAAGATGGTCTACAACCCCACCCTGAAACGGGCGATCCCGGCGGGGTGGAAAGACTCGACACTTGGTGAGACTTTCAAGACGCACCTTGGCGGGACCCCATCCAGGGCAAAGAAAGAATATTGGACTCCGGGTGAAGTGAATTGGCTGAGTTCTGCTGAGAACCCCAGCACATTCGTCGTAGACCCAGACGAACAGATTTCAAAATCAGGTTTACAGAATTCTGCTGCGAAACTTCTCCCCCAAGGGACTGTAATCCTCTCTATAGTTCGTTACCTTAGGGCATCAATACTCGGAATTGAAGCAGCAACGAATCAATCAGTCGTAGGTGTATTGGAAACCGATAAATTCCAACACTGCTTTATCTATCCGTACCTTGTTCGCGAAATACCAAGACTAATGGCTCTGCGAACAGGAGCGCAGCAGCCACACATCAATAAAGGGGTGCTTGATAAATCACGCCTGATAATTCCTGATGATGCAACATTGGAGGCCTATACCAATCTGGTGGCACCACTATTTTTGCAGATCAAAAATTATCATCAGCAAAGCAGGGAACTCACACAACTCCGCGACTGGCTCCTGCCCATGCTGATGAACGGCCAGGTCAGGGTGGCTTGATCCGATATGAAATGAATTTATGGGGGTTACCATGAAGCATGCACTGCTGAAACGCCTGAAAAAAACCGACCACCTGCCGATGCTGTTTATAGGTTCTGGCATGTCCATCCGCTACCTTGGCCTTGAAAACTGGAAAGGGCTGCTGCGCAAGTTTGCCCAACTGACAACGGAAAATGAGTATGCCTACGAGATGTATGAACAGCAGGCCAAAGGGCTGAAGTGCAAGGAAGGTTTGTTGCCGAAGGTGGCGGAACTGATCGAGCGCGATTTCAACGTGCGCTGGTTCAAGGATGAACGGTTCCGAGACAACCGCACACAGTCGGCAGACGAGATTGGTCGCTCCGTATCGCCGTTCAAAATCGAAATTTCCCGCTACATGCGCGACCAGAGCCGGGAGCATAAAACTGAGTATGCTCCCGAGATCGAGCTGTTCAAAAAGCTGGAAATGCGCAGCATTGGCGGGGTGTTGACCACCAACTACGATACCTTTATCGTGTACTTCCGGCAAGCCTGTGTGACTTAGCTGACGCGGTGCATTATAGTCGGTTATTCATTCATTATATATGGAGGATAACCGATGGAACAGCACATACCCTCAACGCCCCCCACCTTGGAGGAAGTCCAGCGGCAATT
>JAHILF010000005.1 GCA_018897105.1 Pseudomonadota bacterium | reverse complement strand
TATCGGTCTGGATTTTTTGGGGTTGGCATGTGGCTCATTTTACCTCCTAAGAATTGATGAAAAACATACAACTCTTATAGCATAAAATGACAATTATTTCAAGATGTTAAATAAAATTTTAATGTGACAAAGTAGAATTAAGCAACTGCAAGACTGTAGTCACCCCATCAAACAACACTGGCAGTCAACATGGGGCCAGGCTTGACTTTTTCACAGCCCTCTGAACTTTAACCTTGCCCTGAGTGCAAGGTTTTTAACCCCGGATAAAACTATACGCCTGATTGTACATATTCTTTGGATCGCATACATCAGGCAGGACATCGAATTCACGCGCAGCCGTCATAACCCCATACATACGATGGATAGGCGTGGCGGTAAGCGGGTATTCTTTATTCCAGAAAGCGAATATGCAGTAGGCGTACGCCTGAATTTCGTCCTTTGAGGCACCAGTCTTGTCAGCCACATAGAACATCCCATGAGCGGTGTAAGACGGACCAGCCCAGATTGGAGCGTCAGCCCAGCGCGCCCGTGACGTCCAATCGAAATCTTCCTCAGGGGTGCTGACATTCATCCGCATGTTATCTTTGGTTATCTTAAAGCCGCTTTTATTCATGGTGGCCTCGGTCCAGTTAAGTTTTTTCTGAAGCGGCTTACTGATATCATGAAGACATGCAACAATTTTTCCTGGTTCCATCTCTAAATAGCCTTTCTCCCATTCATTCCATGTTGTCACTTTGTGCAAAGGAAAGTATTGACCCTTTGATAATGTTTCATTCTTATCCTTATCGTCAGGTAACAGCTCTTTAACTTTGCCGTTGATCTTAACAACTAAACTACGGATGAGTCCTTTAATCTTATCACATGTCTTAGTGTCCAAGATACACCCTGCCAATACTGTTTCCTTACCTAATGTCTGCTTCTCCGAACAGTAGTCGCCATATAACGCCAAGACGAGATCTATATAGTTGTTGTAATATCGCCAATTAGCTTGCACCTTTAATTTTGCGCGTTCAGCTATCCCGTCTTTAGACATCATCTTGTAAATATTCGCCTGTTGTTTGTCGTATTCAGTTGACTGTACCCAAACATCTAATTTTTTGTACAAATCATTCCAGCATGTTGTGTCTACACTAAGATAATCAAGCAAAGTATGGACCCTCTTTTTCACGTCATTAATTTCTTTTTCTGTAATTAAAACGTAGTCCTTCTCATTATCTTTTGGTCTTTCACCGGTATAAACTGCGAGCTTGATCCACTTTTCGCAATCCTTATGCATGAACAACATCTGGCACCTCCCACCTTGGCGATCTACCGTTATAGCTGTTAGTGCAACAACAGCTCTTTATGACCCGCAAAAAAACGTACAGTCCTTACCAACTCATCAGCTCACTTCATAAACAAACCCCGCCTCCCCCACCGTCACCTTCACCTCGGCAATCTGCTCGCCGCCTGCCATGCGGGAAAGCAGCTCCCGGCTCATCTCCGGCAGCAGGGTATGGGACATAATATGGTCGATGTTGCGGGCGCCGCTGTCCACCTCGGTGCAGCGGCCGGCAATGGACTCGACCACGTCATCGCCATAGGTGAAACGGGTATTGCGGTTCTCCAGGAGCCGCTTGCCCACCTTGTTGAGTTTGAGGCGCACGATCTTGCGCAGGTTTTCATCGATGATCGGATAATAGGGAATGACCTTGAGCCGGCCCAGGAAGGCGGGCTTGAAATGCTTCTGCAGCTCGGGCCGCAGGGTCTCGGCCAGGGCCTCGGCTCCCGGCTTGGTCTCGTCATCGGCGCAGACCTTCATGATGGTGTCGGTGCCCAGGTTTGAGGTGAGGATGATCAGGGTATTCTTGAAATCAATGCGCCTACCCTCGCCGTCCTCCAGGGTGCCCTTGTCAAAGACCTGGTAAAAGAGCTCCATGACATCGTTGTGGGCCTTTTCCACCTCGTCCAGCAGCACCACGCTGTACGGCCGCCGCCGCACCGCCTCGGTGAGCACCCCGCCCTCGCCGTACCCCACATAGCCGGGGGGGGAACCCTTCAGGCTGGAAACGGTATGGGCCTCCTGGTACTCGGACATGTTGATGGTGATGACGTTTTCCTCGCCGCCGTACAGCAGATCGGCCAGGGCCAGGGCGGTTTCCGTCTTGCCCACCCCGCTGGGACCCACCAGCATGAAGACGCCGGTGGGTTTGGAGGGATCTTCGATACCGGCATGGGCGGTCTGGATGGTCTGGGCAATGGCCTTGAGTCCATGATCCTGACCGATAACCCTTTCACCCAGGGTTTTGTCGAGATTCATTACCGTGGTGATCTCATCGGCCTGCATCCGGCCGGTGGGGATGCCGGTCCAGCCGGAGATGACCTCGGAGATGGTATTGGCGTCCACCTCGATCTGCACCAGCCCCTCATCACCCTGAACAACGGCAAGTTCCGCCTCCATTTTGGCGAGTTCCCCCTTCTTTTCCGCCAGCACGGGGTCAACCGGATTCTTTTCATAAAGGGCCAGCATCTCCTGCCGGGCAGCCACAACGCGGTCAGCCACCTCCATCTCCGCCTGCCATTTTTTGGTAAGAACCTCCAATAGTTTTTCAGTGGACTCCCTATCGGCATCCAGTTCCCCCAGACGCTGACTGTGGTCCTGCCCCATCAGCACCTCTTTATCCAGGATCTTTTTCTCCCGCTCAATCTGGCCGATGCGCCGGCTGGCCTCCTCCACAGAGGCAGGACTGGTGGTCAGGCCGATGGCCACCCTGGCGCAGGCCGTATCCAGCACGCTGACCGACTTGTCCGGCAACTGCCGGCCGGAGATGTAGCGATGGGACAGATGGACCGATTCCCGCAAGGCTTCATCGGTGATCATCACCTTGTGATGTTTCTCGACAAAGGGGGCGATGGCCCGCATCATCATCATCGCCTTCTCCTCATCCGGCTCCTCGATCTTGACCACCTGAAAACGCCGGGCCAGGGCCGCATCCTTTTCAAAGTATTTCTTGTATTCCGCCCAGGTGGTGGCGGCGATGGTGCGCAGCTCGCCCCGGGCCAGGGCCGGTTTGAGGAGATTGGCCGCATCACCGGCTCCGGCCGAGCCGCCCGCGCCGATCAGGGTGTGGGCCTCGTCGATGAACAGGATGATCGGCACCACGGATGCCTTGACCTCGTTGATCACCTGTTTGAGCCGTTCCTCGAACTCGCCCTTGATGCCGGCCCCTGCCTGCAGCAGCCCCAGATCAAGAGTATGGATGGCCACGCCGCGGAGCGGCGGCGGCACGTCGCCCTCGGCGATGCGCAGGGCAAAACCCTCGACCACCGCGGTCTTGCCCACCCCGGCCTCACCGGTGAGAATCGGGTTGTTCTGCCGCCGCCTGATGAGGATATCCACCATCTGGCGGATTTCCACATCACGGCCCAGCACCGGATCGATCTCCCCTTTTTTGGCCTTGTCGGTCAGATTGATGGTGTATTGGGCCAGGGCCTGTCCCTTGCCCGCCGCCGCACCGGCTGCCCCGGCTGCAGCCGGACGCGCTCCGGCAGTGGCGATTGCCTCGCTCTCTTCCACGGAGCCTGCGGTCAGCTCAAGAAAGGATTCCCGCAAGGTCTCAACCGATATTTTCTTAAACAACGAGGAACTGGCCGTAAGCCCCCGGGCCGCCTCTTCATTGGAGAGCAGGGCGAGGACAATATGGCCTGAGCGGATGCTGCCGGCTCCGAAATCAACCGAGGCCACCAGCCACGCCTCTTTTATCATCTGCGGGATGCGGGGGGAAAGTGATGGCGTGCGGGAGTTGCCCCGTTTGAACTCCTCGATGGTCCTGGTCAGATCACCCACCAGATGGGATTCGTTGATCTCGAAATACCTCAATATCTTCTGCAAATCCGTATCGTTGATATCAAGGAGCTTAATGAAGAAATGTTCCAGTTCCACATCGTAATGGGTATGGGACAGGCAGAGACCCGCGGCTGACTCCAGACTCTTGCGGCAGGTGGTGTTCAGTTTCCCGATCAATGATTTCAGATTTGCTATAGCCATAGAAAAAACTCCGTATTTTAGCTGTTGAGCTGTTGAAAGATTATTTTCTAAACAATTATGCCGAGTAAAATCATAACACTATCCAGTTTTGAAAGACTTCATGAAAGAATTGATCATTTTATTATTTGCCTATAAACAATTCTCAGTTGCCAATCTCTGGACTCCCGCCTTCGCGGGAGTGACGACACACTTAGCAATGTCATTCCCGCGAAGGCGGGAATCCAGTATTTAAAGCTGGCTACACAAGAAACGACATTTTTTAACTGAGAATTGTTTATAGGCTCATTTTATTATTTCCTCAGCCAACGATGTGAGTTCCTCCGGTTCAAACGCTTAAACGCTTAAACGCTTGAACGTTAACTCATCAGTTTCCCTACTCCGCAAAGGTAATGCTTGGGTCCTCCCCATGGACAAAACCCGGGCTCTTGATCCAGGTGGACCAGCCGAGCCGGGGTGCGGCCGGGGTCCGCGCTCCGAGGATGCAGGGCGGCACCTCCTCCCGGCGCAACAGGATGCGGACCTCGAACTCGTATTCTATGCCCACCATATAGCGTACCAGCGAAAAAATTGGGCGCAGCAGATCACCGGTGGGCAGAAAGCGCAGGAACTCCTGCAGGTGCATGGGGCCGAGGCTGACGCGGAACTTGGTCTGGCAATCCCAGATAAAGCTGCCGCATACCGTATCCATCCCCAGTTTGGCATTGGCTGCACCGATACTGGTCTGGTCTTCCGGCGACAGGGGGATCATTCTTTCGATGAACTGATCAACCTTCACCGTGGTGCCGGCGTAATACGAAACCGCCGATTCAATGGAGACGGCGGCGGGAATCTGCCGTGATAAAAGGCCGCTGTAAAACGACAGGGACTCCTCGGGCAGGCCGATCCGTCCCCGCAGCCCTTTGGTGCCCAATCCGGCGAGGCTCAGCAGATAGCCGGACAGCTTGTCTGTTGCCCCGGGCAGATAGGTAACCGGGAACTGATGTTTTTTCCAGGCCAGGTAAAAAAGGGAAATGAGCCGGTGATGGAAGATGTCGAGAAAGGCGGTGAAGCTGAAATCCTTGTTGCGCCGGCGCTCCATGGCCAGCTCATTGTACCAGTGCGGCAGAACGCCGGAAGGACCGATGAGACCCATGAAGGCGACATCCATGGACACCGGTTCCTCGTCCTGACCGAAAGAGAGACCGGCGATGTCGCTCGGCGCAAATTCCAGACCCGGTCTGACGGAAAAACGCACCGCTTCCCGGCGGGGATCAAGGGTCTGGCCCAGGGGTTTGCAGTCCGGGGACAGTTTCTCCAGCAGGTCCACCGCCTTAAAAAAGGAAAAGTTATAAAATTCCTCAAAAAGACTTTCCGCTAAAGAAGAATTCGGTTGCCGCTTCTCGGAGCCCACTCCTTCAACACCTCTTTATTCTGAATGGTCCGTGCCACCATCTGAATGAAGGAATTGACCGAAACATACTGGCCCAGAAACCTTTCCAGAACACTGGCAAAGAGAAAGATGCCCGTACCGACATACTTGTCTTCGTCGAATTCAATGACAACCTGCACTCCCCGCCCCATTGAGCGCCCCATCCGCTTGGTGATGAAACGGGAGCTCAGACGGGTGATGCCGTTGATCTGCTGCCTGGTGGCAGGGGAGTTATCAAAATCATAGAGCCGGAGGATTTCCCTGAGCGCCTCTTCTCCTCCCTCAACAATGGAGAGATAGTTCAGGGACAGGTGCGAAATCAAACGCCAGTGCAGCGCCCCTCCCAATGAGGGCCGTCGGGTGGGCGTCGGTTTCATGATACCGACAACCCTGGCCAGGGGGGCGGCGATCTCCAGATCAAAATCTCCGTCAGGGGCGCCGATGGGCAGCCGGGATGGCAGGTCCCGGTTGGTGCATGTGGTATGAATGGTCAGGATCTCCACCCCCGGATCCGTGGGCTGGAAATCCAAATCGGTAAAGGAGAGATAGACATCGGTGCCGTTGTCCCCTTTTCTTTCCGACTGCCGCCGCTGGATATGCCAGAAGGCCTGCCTGCTGTTTTCGTCGTCCTCCCGCAGGTGGTGGCGCATGGAGTAGAACGGCCGGTATTCGAACAGATCCCCTGCCTTGGCCCCCAGGGAGGCGGTGACCCGGTCAATACTGTACACCTCCATGGCGTCCTGGCGCCGAATATCCGGCACCACCTGGTATTCGGTCTTGCGCTGCTCAACCCGGATGGGCTCGGCGGTCTTGGAAAAGAGATTGATTGCCGGCGCCGCATTGAGACAGAAGGTGTCCCTGCTGATAATCAGGTTGGATTTAGCGGTTCTGTTCAGATAGATCCAGATGTCCAGAGTGTCATCGATCTTTGCCTCCTTTACCCGGTTCAGCCCCTGCAGATCGAAAAAAAGAAATTTCTCGGCAAAGGAAAAGTACTCGAACAGCAGGCGATAGCCGGGAAAGGATCTCTGGGAAAACGGCAGGATACCCTCCTCATCGTCAAAGCCCACCGGAGTGACGGCTGACGCTCCCAGGGAGATGCTGCGCGCCGGCCCCTGGCCGCCCGGAGCTTCGCATTCCACATGGCAGACATTATTGAACAGCAGCTCGTAGAGGTTGAAGACGTGCTCATGCTGGCCATGCAGGAAGAAGCGCAGGTTTTGCCAGGCCAGGCTGGAAAAAGGAATCTTGTTATTTGTCTTGAGTTGGAGATGAATGGCCTGCTGGGCGCCTTTCTTCAGCACCTTGGGATCCTTGAAACCGGCTGAGACCACCTCCACCGGCCAGATGTGCACCGGCTGGCAGGTTCGGAACTGGCACGGAGTGCTATTGACCGCCCGGGAATAGAGTTTTGTGCCGCGGTCGATGAGATAGCCCGCCTCGGAGATGTTCTGCATGATCGGCTCAAAACGGACGATGGTCAGCGACGGAATCGGATTATTGTAATGGGGGTAGATGATATTGAATAACGATTCCGTGATCTCCGGGAAATCATCATCAATTTTTTTGTGGATACGGCCGCTGATAAAGGCAAAGGCCTCAATCAGCCTTTCCGTGTGGGGATCCGTCGATCTGTCGCGCTCCAGGAGAAGCCGGCCGGCAATCTTGGGATATTTGCGGGCAAACTCCGCTCCCATCTGCCTGACATAGCTCAGTTCCCGCTCGTAATAGCTCAGCAGTGCATCATCCATGACCGTCTCAAAAAAATCCTGAAGTAATACAGCTCGGTAAACCCATCCCTGCCCGGCTACTTCAGGATGGAGTATCTGCTTCTGTTCAAATCAAAACTGGTGTCGAAAACCACCTGTTCGGCTATGGATTCCACCACCAACACCCCGGTAATTCTGAATTGCAGATTCCTGCCCATTGCCCCGGGGGAATCAATATGCACGGCAACATTTTTCAACCGCGGTTCAAAATGGGAGATGGTCTTTTCAATTTCCAGACGCAACTGGGACCGCACCGCGATGTGGGCCGGGTTCCGGCTGGTGAAATCAGGCAGACCATAGACAAACAGGGAGTTGCCGACCTCCCGGTACGAAGCAGGCGGGGTAATGATATTTCTCCTGGTATTCAGGAGATTTTCCAGATCCCGCGCTACGGCATCCTTGATCTGACCAACGGAGAAAAGTTGCTGAGCAGGCTCATGGGTGACAGCAGGTTCCTGGTCCACGAGCCTGCTCAGTATGGAGGCCTGGGCCGCCTGGCTCTTTTTCATCAGCACGGTCTTAGCGGCTTAAAAGTCCTTGTTGTTCTGAAGATCCCAGCCGGCAGGCACGTTGCCCGAGGCGCCGCCGCCCTTGCGGGCCTGCTTGATATAATTCAACTTGATCTTGCCGTAGTTGAAGGTGACCGATTCCGTGGGTTCGCCGCCGCCACCGCCGCCGACGCTGAGCGAACTGATAATGACATTGTTCATGATGTACTCCATGTAGAGCAGCTTATCGCCGCCGGCGCGGCACAGCTCCAGTTTCACCTCATCGAGATGTACGCCTGTGGCGCAGGCCTTGAACAACAATGGCGAGGCGCTGTCCATCAACTTGACGATGGAGAGATCCTGGAAATCGGCCCGCTGGCTGGTCCCGCCGCCGGAGGTACTCTGGGAGGCCGAGGCCATCTGGGAAACGCCCCAGTTAAAGGAAAGAATCTCGATCCAATCCTTATGTTTGTCATCCGTACTTTCGCCCTTTATTCCGGTAATCTGCAGATAATTATCAGCTGACATAGTGTTTCTCCTCCTTTAAGTTTTTTCTGTCTAATAGCTCATGGTTTATGGCTCATGGCTTATCAACTTAACAGCTTATTCATGGATTCCGGGTCGCGCTTCGCTTGCCCGGAATGACGTTCAGCAGCTCAACAGCTCATCAGCTAAACAGTTCCTTTACCCCTTTGCCGGCGGCGGCAACTCGGCAACCAGGCGCAGGGAAACGGTCAGTTCATCGAGCTGGAAGTGGGGCTTGAGAAAACTCACCGCCCGGTAAACCCCCGGTTTGCCCGGTACTTCACTGACATCGATACGGGCCTCCCGCAGGGGATACTTGGCCTTCATCTCCTGGCTGGCATTATCATCCAGCAGGACATAGTTGTTGATCCAGCGGTTGAGGAAATCCTCGGCGTTCTTGCGGGTCATGAAGCTGCCGATCTTGTCGCGCATCATGGATTTGAGGTAATGAGCAAACCGTGACACGGCAAGAATGTACTGTATCTGCGAGGACAATCTGGCATTGGCATTAGCTGCATCCGTATCATACACTTTGGGCTTGTTGGCCGACTGGGTACTGAAAAAGGCGGCATAATCGGTACCCTTGCAGTGCAGCAGCGGGACAAAGCCCAGATCGGCCAGCTCTTTTTCACGCCGGTCGGTAATAGCGATCTCGGTGGGGCACTTAAGGGCGACATCACCCTCGTCCGTCTGGAAGGTATGCACGGGCAACCCCTGCACCAGGCCGCCGCCCTCCACGCCCCGGATGGCGGCGCACCAGTGATACTTGGCAAAGGCCTCGGTCAGCCGGGTGCCCAGGGCATAGGCGGCATTGCCCCACAGATACTTCTTGTGATCGGTGCCGTCCACCTGCTCCTCAAAATCAAAGGCCTCCACCGGCACATTGGCCTTGCCGTAGGGCAGGCGCATGAGAATATGGGGCATGGCCAGGGCCACATAGCGGGAATCCTCTGATTCCCGGAACGACTTCCATTTGGCGTACGCAACGCTCTGGAAGATTTTGGCCATATCCCGGGGTTCGCCAAGTTCGGTAAAGGTGTCAAGATTAAACAGCTGGGGTGCTGCCGCGGAAAGGAAAGGAGCATGGGCCGCGGCCGCCACCTGGGAGATTTTCTCCAGCAGGGTGATATCCTGGGGATGATTGCTGAATTCGTAATCGCCGATCAGGGCGCCATAGGCAGAGCCGCCGAACATGCCGAACTCTTCCTCATAGATCTTTTTGAACAGGGCGGACTGGTCAAACTCGGAGGCCTTTTCCATGTCCTTGAGCAGATCTTTCTTGTTGACATTCATCACCCTGATCTTGAGCTTTTCCCCGGTTTCTGACTGGGAAACCAGGTATGACAGACCGCGCCAGGAACCTTCCAGTTTCTGGAAATCCTCGTGATGCATGACCGCGTTGAGCTGAGCGGAAATCAGCTTGTCAATCTCGCTGATTCTGGCATTGATCATGGCCTCCGTATTCTTGGAAACCGTTATCGTCCCCTCCAGGATCTGGGATACAAACTCGCTGACGATGTCTTTGGCCCAGGGTTTCTGACTTTCCTCCCGGGCAAGACGCCCATCCTCGATTATCTGGTCCAGGAGGCTTTTTTCTTCCTGCACTGCCGTTGCCTGAGCGGCCTCCGGCTGTACCTGCTGTTCATTTCCGGCCATCTTTGCTACCTCCTTTACTCTTTATCCTTTTCATCTTCCTTTTTATCCACACCGGCCTCTTTGCTCAGTTTCTGCAGAGAATCGCTGTTGGAAATGACATCCTGGAGCAGTTCGTCGAGTTTGTCATTGCCGTCCAGTTTGTTGAGCAGTTCGGAAAGCCGCCGCCGCGCATCCACCAGCTTGCGCACCGGGGTGATCTGTTCGGCAACCCGTTCAGGATGGAAATCATCCATGGATTTGAAACGGAGTTCAACCGCAATCTGGGAATCGTCATTGGTCAGCTTGTTGTCGACACGAAAAGCAAGACGCGGTTTCATGCCCTCCATGACGTTGTTGAAATTATCGCGGTCGATCTCGATGAATTTTCTTTCCTTCAGCTTGGGCAACGGTTTGTCCGGCTTGCCTGACAAGTCGGCCAGCACCCCGACCACAAAAGGTATTTCCTTCATCTCGATGGCGTCCCCCACCTCCACGTCATAGGTGATCTGGACCCTCGGAGAGCGTACCCTGTCCAGGGTATGCTGCAGACTTTCTTTTGCCATGTTACTCCTCCTTTTTCATTTTCCACATGATACAAGGTCTGTACAAAACCTATTGCATCGCATTGTTCCTTCGCTGTTGCAACTCGCCCTGATGGGCCATCACTCGAGGGTATATTCCATTGCCTTGGTCACATCCAGGGTGCAGAGCCTGGTCAACAGCTCCCTGGCCCGATAGCGATCATCATCCGATGCCCCTTCTGCGGTGAGGCACATGTACAGTGTCTCCAGCACCTCTGCAAGCCAGATGGGTGACTCCCAGCGCTCAAGCTGCAGCTCGCCGATGAGGGTATGCAGCTCTTCGACGATGGGCCTGGCCAGGTCCGGCCGCTCGGCCTTCAGGCAGAGCCGGGCCATGAGCAGACGAAAATTTGTTTTTTCCCTGATGGACTGGGCACTACAGGAGGCCCCCAGCAGATGCTCCAGGGCCTGCTTGATGCCGCCGGACTTGAGCTTGGCCAGGGCGTCCTGCCACACCGCCTCTTCAATGCCGGTAGAACCGAGCAGGCGATTGACATGGTACTGACCCGGCGGCAGCGCCGCGGCGGCTAGCCCTGCCGCAGCCGGAGAGGACTGAGCCTGCCCCGCCTGCCGGGGAGCAACATCCTGGACAGGAACGTCTTCTGCCGCAGCCGCTGCATCAGAGGGGGCCTCTTCCGCTTCGGGTACTGCATCAGGCTCCCGTTCCCTTTTTTCCTTCAGTATTCTGGTAACCAGCTGCTCGCAATCTTCCAATGAGGATTTCAACTCCGCCAGCCGCGGCGCCTCCCTGCCGAATTTCTCGTCGACAACGCGGTCAAGCTCGGCAAACCGGGCAAGACAGGCGGTGACATCCTCGGCCAGGGTGACATAGAAGACCTTGGAGGATGCGGAAACAGCGGCGTCAAACTCCTCGGCCGTTAGTTTCCCTTCCGATATCAGTTCCTGGCGCTGTCGTTTTTTGTCATCGTCCACATCGCCATACTGGTTGAGGGTGTCCTTTTCAGAACCTACCTGACGGGATTCCTGCCACTTCATCCATGAATAACCCGGTGTGGAAGCGCTGTCCGTCACCGGGATCTGCTTGATCGGCAGCCAGAGCTTGTCATTGATAAACTCCAAAGGACCGATGCGGTATTCCAGATCATCATCCTCTATCTCGGGGTACAGATGCTCCCAGAAATCCTGCATAAAGGAGGTGATGATGGTCAGCCCTGCATTGACGCCGGTAAAACCTTCGGTATAGGTCATGGCCTCGAGCAGCCAGGCGGCAATCTGCAGGTCCTTGGTCTTTTCCGAGAGTGCCTGCACACTAAGGGTCAGCACCTTTTCCCAGTCCGAGGTCTTGATTTCATGCTGCCAGTCACCCCGGTCAAGCATGTCATCCGCCCTTCTCGCCTCCTGGATCTCGTCATAAACCGGACTGTAGCGGAGATATTCGCCGGCGGGATTATCCCCGGTCAGAGGCGTCAGTATCGCTTCAATATCAATGTTTCTCTTCATCGTCAGTTTTCATTTGGGGAAAGTTGAAGGTGACATCAGTAATTTCCAGAATGGCCATATCCTGTCCATCCACCTCAAAAACGTGCTGCCCGATCCCGCGGGCCAGAGAGCCGCCGAGGGAAATCCAGTCGGTCATCCGCCCCAGTCTGATCCGCTCATCCTCCTGGATAAAGGATCCGGGGTACAATACCGGCAGAAAGCAGTTCATGGCATATCCCTCCCAGGTGGTGACATGGGCGGAAACCCAGAGCAGGTCAAGCAGGGTTTGGGGTGGGGTGATGGAGAGCTCCCGCAGGGATTCAAAGGGCACCCACAGATAGCGTTCATGGGCCATCACCTCAAGAAACGGCGCCAGTAGGGTGTCGGTGTCGCGGAAACCGGCAAAGGGGCTGCCGTTGGCCACACCCGAGATGGCCGGTATCTGCCCATCAATCCGTTTGCAGAGCTCTTCCGCCTCGTCCACTTTTTTTTCAGACAGTTTGGCCCGGGCCGCGGTGTAAAGGGTAAGATAGGCAGGCGGTTCGGTCAGAAAGGAGGCGCAGCCGCCCTCTTCCATGACCACAAGCCGTTCCTTTTCCGCCCGGATCAGGTTCCGGTAGCCGATAACCCCGGCCTCCCGGCTGGGGTCCTGGGTGGCTATGGCCTCCAGATGGCGGTCCGCCTTGTCCCACTCCCCGCAAAAGCAGAGCACCTGAAACAGCAGGGTGCGGGCTGCCAAATCCCCCGGTTTATCCCGCACTGCGGCGACGAGCTGCTGCCTGGCCTCAGTGAGTTTGCCTGATTTGATCAATTCTTTTACTGTCACAAGAAAAGTATCCTTTCTCATCTATTAAGGTTTTGCGGCAGAAAGTACATACCTGATATGTACATTCATTCCTGCAGGAGGAACCAAAGCAGCTTATTACCTTGTATCACCTGCAAATCATGCATTTCAAATAAAAAAAGATCATATAACTGTCAGAGGCTGCCACATCCGGGCAAAATCAGCGATATTCAGCGGCCTGGTAAAAAGGGCAAAACCAGGCTGCTCAAGCGGTCCGCCGACAAATATGGTATTGGGCACCACGCTGATTTTTTCTTTCAGCACCCGGTGCAGATGGATGATCAGGGCAAAGGGGTCGCAATGGTCCGCACAGCGCAGGGGCAGAAACAGGGCGTCCTGTTCACCGGTCGCAAGCACAGGCAGGTCGCCGGGCAACAGCCCGTCAAGCAGCTCAGCGCTTTGCCGGTGCAGATCCTGCCAGCGGGCGTGGGGCGGACGGAGCATGAGCAGATCCTCCTTGAGCCGGTCAAGCTCCTGGTAATTCTTGGTGGCCATCTGTTCCATCTGGCTCCATAGCCCTTCACAGGCCAGGGGCAGCAGCTCCCAGTTCTCCTCCCACCTGTCCAGCACACCCGTCCCCATGACCAGCAGCGGATAGGGACGGCCCATGAAATCACAGCTGTTGCGCATCACCCCGCAGACCAGGTTTTGCCGGTTGCCGGTTTTGGCCCAGAACCGCCACGAACAGTTGGCAACGAGCATCTCGCGGCCGGCTGTGCTCTGTTCGGTCCCGAGGCGTATCCACTGGGCAAAGGCCTCGGCCATCGGATTTTTGTCGCCGAGGACAAAGAAATCCTTGGCCACCGGATGCTTTCCGGATAGTTGCCATTGCCAGTTGCCGGCGGATCTGCCTAATCCCAGCATTGCACCACTCGCGACGGCACCTGGCCGGGGGATGCCTGCTGCAGCTGGAGAATAGGACCGTTGCCGGCAAACTGATAGCTGACCTTGATATATTTTATGCCCAGCCGCTGCAGCTCCTCTTTCTGTTCGGGGAAGTCCCCGGGATAAAAGGACATCTGACCGGTTTTGAAGTCCTGGAGAAAGCTGACAAAAGCCCGGCTGCCTTTGTAAATCTTGGTGAGCACCAGATTGCTCACCTCAATTTCAAAGACAACATCCCCGCAGGTTTCCGGCGACCACTGGAAGGTTTTCGTTTCCGGGAACTGGAAGTTATTCAACTTGACGCTGCCGCTGGCGCATTGCAGCTCAACATGGGTTGCATGGGGTTTTATCATGGCCTCCTGATTAACATCGGTGGGCAGGCCCTTGATGGACACATCATAACTGGCCTGGACCGTTCTCTTGGCACTCACCCCCTTGGTCAGAAAGGTAAAGAAAGTCGGATCAAAGGCAACCTGGCCATCGAGAGCCCGCACTGCGTAATACCCTTTACTGGGGTTTCTGCTGATAAAGGGTGCGGCCGGACCTTTGACGAACTTCATGGCATAACCGTCCTCATCAAGCAGCAGCTGCATCACCTTCTGCTGATCGCTGATGCCCTGGACTTCCACCAGCACATCCTTTTCCCAACGGTCCTGCAGATAACAGGCAGCCTCGGCCCTTTCAAAATCCCACAGAAAGTTAATGGAACCATTGATCAGTGCCCAGAAGACATCTTCATCCTTTTTGCCGGAGGTCATATAGGTTTTCATTCTGGCAATCGCCTGCCGGCCCGTGGCAATGGGGTTCTTTTCATCCTTGAACACCGCTGCGGCGGTATCATAGGCGGCCTTGCGCGGCGACAGGGTGGGCATGACATCCTGCAGGGAGTTCTGAAAGTCTCTGAGGGCCTTGGCGGCCTGCAGCTGGTTTTCGAGATTCTCGGGGCGGCCGCTGTCAAGCTTCTGCCCCACCTTATCAATCAGATTCATGGACTTTTCCCCGGCCTTGGCCAGCAGGCCGCCGCCTCCTTCGGACCTGGCCAGCACCTCGGCCTGGGCGCGCAGGTTGCGATAGGAGGTGGTCAGCGCCACCCAGGCAGGCACACTCTTGCCCTCCCCGGCAACCGTCGTGCATTCATCGGCCATCTTGTCAAGCAGGGTCAGATAGGGACCGGTCAACGAGGTGATCTTCTGGGCCATGGGCAGCCATTCCTCATAGCCGGCCAGTCGTTTTGTCCCCTGGCTGAAGCCTGCGGCAAAACTGCGCCACTCCTCCAGATAACTCTGGCGGTACCTGTCGGCAAATTCAAGTTTCTGGCGGGCGATCAGAGAAGGACCGGGCTCCGGCAGCGCGGCCTCGATCTCCTGCAGAAAGGCGTCAATCATCGCCTTGCCCTTGCGGCTGAAGGCCGGGGCCACCCTGACAGCATCCTGGACATTCCTGCTGCCGCCCCAGAAGTCGGCCAGCGTCACCTGGGCAAGATTCTCCTGCTCGTTGGCCCAGGGAATCAGCCAGTCAAGCCTCCCCCCCTTGGAGGCCAGGCAGAATTTCAGCCAGTTCTGCAGCTCGGTGAGCTCCAGGTTGACCTGGCTGTCATCCTGATTCCAGTAGAGATAATGGAGATAGATGCTGCCCATCTTCTTTCTGATTTCCGGGATCATTTCTTTCTGCTCCTGGGAGAGCAGGATGAGAAAAGGCACCTGGGGCATGTCGGACAAGGCTTGGTAATCATTGGTCTGCAGCCGTTTTTTCAAAAGATTGATGCGGCGGACCAGATGGCTGATATGGCGGTTGAGCAGCTGATCAGGGGTGGCGAGATTAAAGCCCGCCATCCTGTCCGCCATCCTCTTGTCCAGCGGCATGAGAAAGGTCTTTCTGAACTGCTGGCTGAATTTCGCCTTCAGCTGTCTCTCCACCTCAATGCTATGGGTCAGACCGAAGCGCGGCATCCACCAGTTTTTGTTCCGCTGCTCAATACGCAGAATTGCCTGCTGGTACTGATCAAGACTGACCACATCCATCAGCAGATCCCCCTGCATCACCGGGCCGGACTGCTGCAGGAACTCCTTGGGCACCTCCCGCATGGTCTGCAGGTTCTTGACAAAAGAAAAACTCATCAGCCCGCAGAGGGCGATGATCAGGGCCACCCAGGAGGTCAGTCCCAGATTGCGGCTCAGCCGCTGCCACTCCAGGGAACGGGTGGTGGGGGCAAAAATGCCCCTGTCCATGGGCAGTATCCTGGCAAAAAAATCATGGAGAAAGAGCCCTTTGTTGGTGCCGGGCAGCACTTCCTTCTCACCCAGCAACCCAAGCTTCTGGAGAAAATGGGAGTATGGGGTGCCTTCCTGCCTGCCGCTGGTAAAGAAAAGACCTCTGAGGATGGGTGTTTCCTGATAGGGGTTTTCCTGGAAGGCCTTGGCCATGAAGTTGTGCAGGCCAGTGCGTAATCTTTCAAATTCACTGGGGAAAAGAATGAGGGCCGGGTCCACTTTGCTGGACTTGGTGTCATGGAGCACCCGCAGGAGAAGATTGCCGACCCGTTCACTGACTGTATCCACAGCATTGGTCCAGAAGGCCGGGGTTACCTTCATGTGCTGGGGATTAATCACCCCCATGGCCTGATTGACCACCTTTTCCGGCAGCTTGTCGCAGAAATGGGTCATGCCCTTGATCAGGTCGCATTTGGTCACCATGACGTAGACCGGGAATTTGCTGCCGATGGCCAGCATGATCTCATCAATGCGCGAACGGATCTGCAGCCCCTCCCGTTCAAGCTCCTCCTGGCTTGCCTCAAGCAGTTTGCTGGCGGAGACGGTGACGATCAGGCCGTTCAGCGGTTCCTTTTTCCTGAACTTGGCCAGCAGGCCAAGAAAACTGTGCCACTCGTCCTTGTCACGGCTCTCATGTACCGGGATGGCATAACGACCGGCTGTATCGAGAATGATCGCCTGCTCAAAGAACCACCAGTCGCAGTTCCTTGTGCCCGAGATGCCCGACACCTGGGCTGCCGCGGCAAAGGGTGAAGACAGCCGGGCGCTTTTGATGGCAGTGGTTTTGCCGGAACCGCTCTCACCGATCACCAGATACCAGGGCAGGACATAGAGGGGATTGCCGAATTTGCGCAGATGGGAGCTTTTCAGGGTGTCGATGGCCTCCTTCCAGCGGGCCTGGAGAAGTTGCGCTTCATCTCTCTCCTGGGCCGCCATGGCCTTCAGCTTCAGATCATCCTGGGAGATGATCTGGTCAACGAACTTCTGTTCCCCGCGCCGCCGCAGAATTTTGCGCACCAGAATAACGCCGATTGCCGCGCCGAATAGCAAAAGGAGAAAAAAGAACCCGGTCCACCAGGGCCAGTCCAGGATGAGGACCAGCCCTGCCACCAGCAGAATGACCAGGGCAAGGCCCGTGATAACCAGGAGGGATTTTATCAGTATTCGCCAGAATTGTTTCATCAGGACACCGCTTTCAGGAAATTCTCACCGATATTATTCAAGATAAAGGTATAAATGAAAAATAGTACTCCGAACAGCACCACAGGAGACACAAACACCGCGATGGCCGCCGGGGTAAAAATGCTCTGTTTGGCTGCGGAGGCTGGACCGGCGCTTTCCACCGGGTAGGCCTCGGGAAAAAGCTCGGTCCGGTCCAGGGCAGGCAGGCCAACCGAGCTGCCCAGCAGGTATTTGAGATTGGATGTCTTGAGCTGGTCGAGCAGCAGATCGTCACCTTGCTGGTGATACCTGCCCTTGAAACCCATGGCCAGACAGAGATAGTAAATTTCCCTGGCGCCACGCTGCTGCTGGTCAAGCCGGTTCAGCCGTTCAAAGAACTCTTCACCGGCATCTGTGGTCTGATAATACCTGCGCTGCAGGAGTTCCTTTTGCCATTGCGTCCGGCCCTGCCAGGGTGAATTAAGAATCGACTCATCGATCCAGGCACAGATGGCAAAGCGCGCCTCATCGTATTCCTCGCTGGAAATCTGCCCCTGCCGCACCATGGTGTCACTTTCCGACAGCAGCCGCTGCACATCGGTCTGCACCTGGCTGTAGGAGAGACTGTTCTGGATGTCGCTCTTTAAAAAATAGGCCACATATGCCACCAGTTCGGCAAAGCAATCCCGTAAACGCATTGTCACGACCTCCCTACGACCATCAGTTCCGCCTTGAAATCATCCGGCGCATTGTCCCAGTATAATGCCAAATTGTTGCCTTTCACCACATTGCCCCATTGATCCCCATGATGATTGATCTGGAAATAGAGGCAATGCGCCCGCCGGGGCAACTCCTGGGGCGGGATGGCAAGATGTTCCAGAGCAACGCCGGGCAGCGCCCGGGCAATGAGCAGCGGCAGTGACTCTCGCGAGCCGAGTTTGGCGATGCCCTGCAGGGCGTCGAGCACCTGTTGAGGTTCCTCCTCGGTCTCCACCACCAGGTAATAGCGGTTGCCTTCGGTGAAATGAGCCGGCAGCAGATCACCGATGTAATAGGTTCCGTCAAAGACCAGCCTGATGATGTATTCGGGGCCGGCGGTGATCTCATCCAGCAGACGGGAAATCAGGGACTGGGCGGCCAGGAAGCATTTGCCCAGGTCATTATGGTTATAAGCGCCGAGCAGGGCCTGGCCGTCGTCCAGTTCTCCCAGCACATTCACGGTGCTGGAAAAGGAGGAAAGCTCGCCGATCAGCTGGCGCAGCAGTCCGAAGACGGGCCAGGGATGGGTAAAGGCCGGCTCGGTGAGATGAAACAGCAGCGGCACATACCTGTTCAGGCTGCGCAGGGCCAGCATGAAGACCATGTCCCGGGCGCCGAAATCACTGGTATGGATGCCGCGCTGGGCCTTGTACTCATCGAGCTGCCGGCTGCGGCTGCCGATCTGGTCCCGGATGTTTTTGACGGTCTGGATAAGCACCTCGGAACTCTGCAGGGTGACCGCAGGTGGGGCAAAGCCCGGCACAAAGCGGATCACCTCGCCGTCCCTTTCCAGCTGGGCCAGGGGGAGAAGCAGATAATCGCCCACCATTTCCTTTTCACTGTCCCAGAAAAGTTTCAGCACCAGATGCAGTTTTTTCACCTCGCCGGGCGGGCCGTTTTCATACAGGTCATTGATCTGTTCCGGTTCAGCCAGGGTCACATAGCGGGTCGATACCTCGCCGATCTTGTCAAGACTTGCCAGCTCCGTCACATTACTGCCGGCCTCATCCAATTTTTTCAACCCGAGATAAATGGTGAAGGGCTTGTCCTCCTCAACCCAGGCGTTTTTGAAAGATCGCTTTGCCAGCACGGCATTGCCCGGAAAGACCACATAGGTGCCATCCTGAAAGACAAACTCCCCTTTCAGGATGTCAAAGGAAAAATTGTCCAGCGCCCCGCGGGAGGCCTCCATGGCCGCCACACCCCAGAAGTAGGGATTGAGAAATTTCCGGAACGGCTGGTGCAGATCCTGGATATACAGGTCATGCTGCTGAAAATGATGGGGCTGGAGAAAAAGCCCCTGGTGCCAAAAAATCGATCTGTTGATATCCACCATAATCCCCTTCCATGTATCGGATATTGTAACCCCGGAGCAGCTTCAGCCTGGACATCGACAAGGCCCGGCAGGCAGGCCTTGCGCCAGTCAGGCCGGCTGTTTATTGACCGGTAATACTGCTGATCTTGGTTGGACCCAAGTCAATATCGACAGTAAGGACATCCGGTTCCAGCACGCGGAGTGTATCGGATGTTTCCGATTTTTTCTCCACGACGGGAATTTCAAAAAGACGCGTGACATCCTCCTTGCGGACATTGTAGTAACCCGCACCAATGGCCACATACTTGGTGCCCTCAGCCCGATCAAGGGTATAGGTGACTTTCTGATCAGGCTGGACAATGAAGCGTTTGGAATGGGTGACGCTGGGGTCGAACTGGCTACAGGAGAGCAGCTTGTAGATGCCGTCGATGTCTCCGGTCAGCCGGTAGAAGGCGTTGGGATCGCTGAGCTGGTAAACGCAGAGCAGCAGGGTATGGGGGCTGGACTGATAGAGATTCAGCTGGGAATCTGAATTGATCTGAATCTTGACGGCATCCTTGCTGTAGGAATACTGCGGCGGCGCAGGCGGTACCGGGGGTGGCGGCGGCACCTTGGCGCAGGATGCAAGAAAAAAAAGACACAAAATTCCCCAGGATAGCTTCCAATAATTTTTCATTTACTCCCTCTTCAGATAAAGCTTTTGGCAATTTTTTTCAAATTCCTTCATAAACGCTTCCAAGAGCAGTCCGGATCGCTGCCAGTTCAGCAGGGTCTTATACTTATCCTGGTAGCAGTCAAACTGATGCGCCTTGCGCAACGGCCCGAATTTCAGACCGTTTTCATTCTCTTCAGCAATACGTACAGGATCCAGCTCATTTAAAATTTCACCGATCTTGGTCTGGGCGGCCTCCTTATATGCCCGCAGGGCTATGGCGAAAAACTGACCGATCTGATCAAGATATTTCTCCAGGGAAGCGATCCCTTTCTTTTCATCAATACTGGAACTGATCACAACCCGAATGGTTTCCTCGCCCGAGGCGCTGCCCATCAGGGTGGCATTGATGCCGCCTATCAGCTTATTGACCGAATCAAAAACGGTATTCAAGGCGGCGGCCAGGTGTTTGATCATCTCCTCGGTTGACAGCTCTCTCTCCAATATCTCTTTGCCAAGAAGCATTGTCAACAGCTTGTTGAATGCCTCGGAACTCACCTCGGCCGGGGAGGCCGGAGGAGGTGATGGCACCGCGGGAATATGGCCGAAACCGGCGAGGCATCTTTCCAGAAAGGCCAGCCGCTCTGAAGCGCTGTAATCGGCCAAGGCATGAATGAGATGCTCCTCAACCAGGGCTGCGGCATTGACCCTGTCCGCCTGATAAATCTGCCTGATTTCTTTGGTTATTTGCTTGAGCTGAGCGCTATTTGTCATTCTTTTTCATTTTCCTCAGCGCTTCAAGTTGTTTCGGATTGATCATCACTGTTTCAGAAAGCCCGGCCTCCGCGGCATCAGGCAACTGCTGTTTCGCCGGTGCCGGCTTCTTCTCGCTTGGTGCCGGGGCGGGGGGGGTGGCTTTACCGCTGCGGCCGGCAAGCAGTGCAGCAATTGCATCGGCACTCATGATCACTGTCTTTTCAAGACCGGCTTGCTCATCCGTGACGGGATGCACCGTTTTCTCCGCGGACTTGCCTGCTGGGGACCCGCCTACTGGTGACACAGGGCTGATGGTCGGCGGTGCCTCATCAACGACATGGGTCTGCGGGGCACTGGCAGGCTGGGCTTCTTTCCGCATGAGTATCGCAAGCTGGTCCGCAGTCATCATTACTGTTTTTTCCAGATCTTCTTCCTCCGGCAGCTCCACGACCTGCCCCTCAACCTGACCAGCCGCATCTGCGGCAACTCCCTGCACTGCGGGTTCGCTTGGCAGCTCCGCCATCCACTTCTGCCGGATGTCGAGCAGGATCCGGCAGATGGCCCCCTCGCTATCTTCCGCAGGCATTGCCATAACCGGCACAGCCTCAACGGCAAACAGGCTCTGCTTCACCTCCTCGGCCAGGCGAGCCAACTGGGCAGTGAAGGTTGCTGCCGAAAAATCAGCTGCCGGCTGGCACGACTGGCGCAGCAGAGACCAGCCCAGCCCCAAAGCCTGCTGCCAGAGGGCAAGCCATTCTGCAGGAAGCTGTTGAGCAACAGGCCGCCAGAAAATGTTGCCGGGGCTAAAACCGGCAGAGGCGGGAAAATCCGGTTCCGCCTCTGCCTGATGCTTTTCATAAAAATCAGCGAGAGATTGCGTAATATCCCGGGGTGTCTGGCTGCTATTTGCCACCAGGACATTGAACCACAGCAGGGAAAGGGTGTGGATGCCAAGGGCTTCCGGGACCTTCAGGAAAGCGGACGGAGGTGGCGGAGTCAAACCGATGGCCAGCGGCATAGCCCGGAAATTCCAGAAATAGGGCAATGGCCCCTCATAGTCGGCAAAGTCAACCCAGAACTGATCGATAGAAAGCCGTAGATCCGCATGCTGCAGATGGGACAAGGCGGGAAAAGCGGCTCTGCTGATCTGTGCCAGCAGGGCCAGTTTCAGATAGAGCACCTCCGGAAAACGTCGTGCGTCTTGAAAAAACAGGGATATCCTGCCCCCTTCCCGGCCGCCCAAGGCCTTGACACAGGCAGCCCGGCCCGGCAGACCCGCTACCTCAAGCTGGCCCGCAAGTTCCGCCCCTGACGCCCCGGAAATAAGGGAGAGAAAATCGGCGGCATGGAGTTGCCGGGCAGGGGTGACGATCATTCTAAACGGATAAAAGGCCAAGGGGATAATCCTTGTTGCCGCCTGTTTGCCCGGCCCGAAACACTCCCCGCTCTGGGGGCAGTCTTGGCAGGGAAAATCCGTCCCCACTTTATTGTTGCCGACAAGTTGGGCAAATTCATCGATCAGGGCGAGTCGGTTTTTGACCAAAGGAGCGGCTGTATCCGGGGCGGCATAGGCGAAAAACTCCGTCTGCCCGCCTCCACCCTGGCAGGCGGGGCAGAAAAGGAAACGCTGCAGACTCGAGGAATAGGCCGGCAGGCCGGCAGCAGTCAGCACCTCATCTGCAGCGCAAAGTTCCAGCAATTTACCGCAGCGGGGACAGGGGGGATGAAAAAAAAGTTGCCGGAGCACGCAATAAAAAAGTGACCTCCACAGGGGCATACCGGCGCTGCCGCCAGCCGGGCAAAGCAGTCCGGTGGCAATGGGGGCTCCATCATCTACAGCCGCGACTTCCCCGGTTTGCCGCCACATCGCATCGATATCCCGATTGCTGAAGGGCACCTGAGTTTCCGAAAAGGTATACTGGTCCTTCTGCACCAGCAGAAAGACATCCTTGATCGTCTGTGGTGAACCGTCAGTGAAAGAGGCGGGAACAAGGCGGGCAAGGGGCGAAGAGGCGTCAAGAAGTGGGAAAGCAAACGGCACTGCTGGCACGGATGAATCCCTACCCGGCGCAGAAACCTTCAGGTAAACCTTGGAGGATTCCGGCTCAAGCCAGGGGAGCAGGGATTCGGTTGCCAAAATTTGATCCACGCAGACATCCTTTTATTATGAGTGAACGGAAATTCATTCAAATGCATTTGCTCAGTAATAAAATCACTCTAGGTAATATTCCTTTTAATTTCAACTTCTTTTAACAGAAACTTTCCGCTGGCAGTCAGAGGGTGACCCTACTGGTATTTGTCTTCATCGCAGACCGAAAGAGAGGTCCCTGAATTCCCATCCGAAAAAAAAATGATGTTGCCTTTTCTCATTTTTATAACATAATAATGCAGGCAGCAGCCTCTCTCGGCTGGATTGCGGGGCCGCCGAAAATCCGTCCCGTTTCCACTCTTTCATCTTGCAGGAGAAACACCTTTTCACCACTCAAACAAGGAGTCCAAAATGAAAAAAACCGTCACACTACTCGCCGCAGCATGTGCTCTCGTGCTCTTTGCGCTGCCGGTCCAGGCCGAAGAGGCCTCGGTGGAGCTCGGCCACACCCTGTTTAATAATGCGGGGCTGGGCGCATCCAAAAATGACAAAAGCTGCAATACCTGCCATGCAAACGGCAAGGGAATGGAAAAGGCGGGCGCCAGATCCGACCTGGCCGCTCTGATCAACCAGTGTATCAAGGGGCCCCTGCAGGGTGAAGGCATCAGTGAAAATACCGTTGCCATGGAGTCGCTTAAGCTCTACATCAAATCCCTGGCAAAATAGCCGGCAAAACCCACACAGAACACGGCTGTAAAAAGGAACGTTTTTACAGCCGTTTTTTATTTTTTTTCAGGAGACAAAAATGCCCCAGATGCTCATCTATGAGAAAATCGTGGTTCTCGACATCACGAAACACAAAAAAACCAGAGTTGCTCCGGTGACTGATTTTTTCTTTGCCGCCTCGGCCAATTCCATACCCATTGCCGGGGTGGAATTCATCGAGGCAGCAAAGGAATACCCCATTGCCTTCATCAAAAACAGCCAGGGAGCATACATCCCCACCATCATTTTAGGGCTGCAGGATAACCAGAACCTCTTTGTCTCCAAGGAAGGAAAATGGAACGGCTATTACATTCCCGCCTACATCAGGCGTTATCCGTTCGTACCCTCAACCACCAATGAGGCGGGCAAGCTGAACATCTGCATCGATGAAGCATACAAGGGAATTGACGCGGAAAAGGGCGCTCCCGTCTTCAATGAAGACGGAACCCCGGCGCCGATGTTGGAAAAAGCGGTACAGCTGATCCAGGATTATCATATGCAGATGCAGCATACCAATTCTTTTATCTCCCGTCTGGCGGATAGCGGCGTGCTGCAGGAAATGAAGGCCGAATTCGGCACCAGGGACGGCAGCAAGAAATTTAGACTGAACGGCATCTTTGTGGTGAACGAGGAAAAACTGCGCGCCCTCGAAGATGCAAAGGTGCTCGATTTTTTTAGAGAAGGTGAATTTGCCTGGATTTACAGCCATCTGACCTCGCTGTCCAACTTTCCCCGCATGCTGGATAAATTCTTTGCCCAGCCCAAATAGGAGGCAAATCCGCCAGCCAAAAAGTGCAGCCTTTCCCTTCTCACGTCAGCTGTACAGGATCTCCATTTTCCATCCATGCAGGATGCCGGTATCCTGAGCGGCCAGGTCACTCACCTTTAAGGTCCAGTCGCCCTGCATCGCAGCACCGACCAGCTGACGCAGCACGTCGTCAGTGCGGGTGCTGTAGGTTTTTTTTATGTCATGGCGACTGGAGCCCGACCGGTCGTGCAGCACCATTTCGCTGCCGGACGGATCCATGAGAATGAGCTGCAGATCCCCGACCCAGGTATGGGAGATATCAACGGTCACATCAGCATGGAGAATGGTGCCGCTCTCCTCAACGGAGATGATGCCGGCAACCCCCTGGGGGCTGTTGTCCGGGATGGGCAGCTCAAGTCCAACCTCCCTGGCCAGGCTTTTCTGTTCAAGTTTTTCCATGGCCATGGTCAAGCCCCAGCTGGCCAGGGTGCCCTGATCAAGCCGGGCATGATCGGCAACGATCAATTGCCATTCTCCCTGCACCATATCGCCGACAAACTTCAACAGATCAGGGGTGTTGTCCATGCGGTACTCCTCAATGATGTCATCCTCCTCCCCACCGGTACGGTCATGCAGCACAACCTCCTCGCCGCCGGGGGACACCAGTCGCACCCGCAGGTCGTTTATGTAGGAATGGTTAATCATGACAACCACGGTTAATTCCCTGAGAATCCCCTGTTCCTCGATTTGAATGGAGCTGCTGACTCCCTGGGGCTTATTGTCCGGGATGGCAAGCGACGGGCTGACCTCCTTGTCGATCACGGCGAACCTGGCTGCCGGTTCCCCCACCCCGACTGCGGCCCAGGCATTCTTAAGGGCGGCATATTCCCTGCCCTGGTCGTCGTACAGCTGGCGGCAAGCATTCAGCGCCGCAAAGCGTGCCTGCTCAAAGGTCCAGCGGCTCAGGGTGGAGCTGCGCATATATTCGGTCAGACCGAGGAAATAGATCTGCTCCGCCTTTTCCCTGCCTATGCCTTCCACCGTGATGCCGTGGTGGGTGCCCCCGGCCACGGTGAGATAGGCCGCCTTGCAGGGAATGCCGCAGTTATAATGAACCCAGCCCAGGTCATTTTTTTCCCCATCAGGCAGCTCATCGGGCCGGATATGCATGAAAGAGTCCATGTGGTCCGGCAGACCGTAGCGGGAAGGATCTGACAGATCGCGCAGGGCGTCGCCGCTGCGGTAAGGGGTATAGACTCCCTCCCCCATCTGCCAGTCCACTATCTCCCCGTCGCTCGCTATCATCACCCCGAAGAAATCGGCAAATGCCTCATCCAGGGCGCCGGACTGTTCGGCATAGACAAAACGGGCGGTACAGGAGGTGATGGCATGGGTGAATTCATGGCCGACAATGTCCAAGGCATAGGCCAGAGGCAGCCACTGCCGGCCGTCTCCGTCGCCGTAGACCATCTGCTTCCGGTAGCTGTTCCAGTAGGCGTTGTTGTAGGACTGACCGAAATGAACCGTGGACACCAGGGGGGAGCCCTGATTGTCATAACTGTCGCGGCCGAAGGTTTTCTGGTAATACTTGTAGACCTCTTTGGCATTGTTATGGGCAGCCTGCACCACCTCATCGGTGGAAGTCTGTTCATCCTGGACAACCAGAGTACCGGGCAGAGTCTGCTGATTTTTTGCCGTATAGGTCTTCTGTGCCATGATGGCCCTGCTTTCGGAAAAGCGGTAGAGCACGCTGCCGTCATGGGCATCGATGAAATAAAAGCGTGCACCATGCTCATGCTGGACCACTATTTCCACCTGCCAGGCCAGATGTACTTTTTTGTCGGTATGCCGATAGAGACAGCGCCTGCTCTGCTGCTTCTCACCCTGCTCCTCGCCGATATCCGCCATGGCGGCATGCACGGCATTCACCTCACTGAAACGCGGCTGGAAATCCACATCCGCCTCAGCCAACCGGTTGTCCTTGTAAGCGGTCACCACGCCGTCACCGTTGATATGCACCTGCACCGAACCCTCATGCACCGGCACATCCCGGATGAACTGGGCCAGGCAGACATGTGAATGGCCCTGTCGGTCATGTTCAATGGATGACACCTCAAGCCGCTCAGGCACATCCGCTGCCAGGGCGAAGAGTTCCCGGTTATCAGAAATAAAGGCCCGGGCAATGGTTTCCGGGTCATCCCCTGAGGGTGCAGAGAGTCGTCCCATGATAAATTTTGCTATTTTGCCATTGTCGCTCCAGAAGATTCTGTTATCCGCATCACCTGTCAGCAGCCGCCCGGATGCCTCTTCCTGTTCTTTCGTTAATTGCATCACCAGACTCCCCTTTATGATTTAATCTGACCATCATTTACCGCTGCTGCAAGACTCGATCGGTCCTCACGGCTTTTTATCCACAAAAAGCCGTATTGACCGGAGCACCAGTCTTTCGGAAAAACCGGAGACAAATGCTGCAAGCAGCAGGAAATAATTTGTTTTTCCCAGTTTGTCGAAAATCTCTTTATTGAAAACTTGCGCGCCGATGCCTGACTTGATAATCATGACGATGAGCAAAGCCGACACCATGCCCATGAGAATGCGCAGCATGGTGACCCGGATGGTATGGGCCATTTCCGGTACCCTTGTTGACTTGGTGGCGGTGGGGGCGGATACTATGGCGCTTACCGTGCCGCCGAGCAGACCGAAAACCATCACGCTAACAAACATCCAGTCATCCGATAACGGCAGTTCCGTGGCGGAGGAAAAAACCCTCTTTATCTGGCTGAAATTAAAGGAGAGAAAACTGATCTGCACCAAAAGGATCAGGGCCAGATAGACAACGTGGCTGCGCAGTAATCCGTCCTTATAGGCCTGGTTCATATAGTTTTCGTCAATGACCAGGGCGGCCTGGAAAACATGCTCCCGAGTCATGGCAGCCCCGTTCTCCACATCCGCGAGAAGATCGCGCACCGCCTCCTTGCGCCAGCCGGTCAGTTTTTCCGACTCATTGTACAGGACAATGGCTTTGGTCCGCAACTGGTCCTGATCCAGGGAAAATATCTCCATCCGTTGCGCAGCAAAAAAATACTTCCAGCCGCCATCGATGTCACCCTGGTCATCAAGCGCCTGTTGAGCCCGGCGTAGCGCCTCCCTTGCCTCCTCAATGCAGGGCTCACAAGAGCTCTTTTGGCCCCGAAAGACATTTTCCCGGCACTCGAGTTCCATGGCATAGGAATTTATAGTGGCCGACAACCTCTGCCACCGATGCATGGCGGTAATTCTGGTAAAGATCAGGTTGGCTGTCTGAAAAAAGCGGGAAAAGGTGGGCAGGTAGCGATCAATATCATTTGCCCTGCCGTAGATGGCGGCCACCAACTTTTTTTCCTCATTATGGGTCAGCCGCCGCAATGCCTCCCGGGGGGTAAGCCACTCTAGTTTTTTTATCTCTCTTGAAGGGGTAAAACGGCATTCATCTGAGGCAAGCATCCTCCAGAAAAAAACCACTTTCGGGGCCTTGCCGGGATGATAAAAACTGGTACCGGCAAAAGAGGTGATCACCGCCCGGCAGCCGGTTTCTTCATTGACTTCCCGCAGGGCTGCCTCTTCAAGGGATTCCCCCTCTTCCAGTTTCCCCTTGGGCAAAGCCCATTCCTCCCCATAACGGTCGCGTAGGATCACGGCAATCATGATCCCTCGGGGGGTTTGTTTTTCCATGATTCCCCCTGCGGCAATAATGAGTTTTGCCGAGGCAGTTGCAGATTTACCGGTTGTCATGAGCTTCACACTTTCGCTGTTATCCAGTTATGAAAGAAAAACTGCACCGCAGAGACATAATGTCCTCTTCAGCAATGATGGGGCAGGAATGATCAAAATCGTAAAAAGCTGGAAATTCTACGAGATACCGGGCAGAAACGCTAACAGAGCATGCTCCATCCCTTTACCGTTGTCTCCTCGATTTCCGGAATCTCGCCATACTTTTCCCTGTAGCTCTTCAAGCCATCGGCAAGAACCTGCAACAGCGCCGCTGCATAGACCGGACTGGTTATGATGCGGGTATGACAGACGACATCATTATTTTCCTGAAAATACTGGCCGCAATCAATAACAAATTCAAAGGCGTTATGCCCGATATCAAAATAATTCGCGTACCTGCCTTCAATTGTTTTGCTCACAGTTGCCTTACCCTTTTTTATGGTTTGCGGAATTTTTGACTGTCTCGTATTTATGCCCCTTGCGGGTATTTATGCCCCTTGGGTAAAAACCCTCTCGACAGCCGTACAGTGCATGATAAGTTACTGATTTATCGTCACGGAAATTCGGTGCCAAGATTTTTTTACCCTGAAGGGGCATAAATACGAACTCATCAATTTTCCCCGGTCGGATGAAGCGAAAACACTATTGCTACCGGTTTTAAGCTAATCAAAATCCGCGCCACAGGAGGCATAAATAAATAAACCAAACAAAACAATATATTAGGCGAAATGATTGACGTCAGTCAAAATCATTTCCCGGCAAACCTGTAACAGGTGGAAGGGCAAGGGACGGATTGGAACGGCAATATAAGGGAAACAGGACGGAATTTCAGCCTTTCGGCTGGTGGCTAACGGACTCAGGGCAGAATGTGACAGATGGACGTCACAAGGTAATGTGACAAGTGCCGGACAATTACTGGCGTATCACAGAAAATGGCGTACGGATACTGCGGTGTTGCACTATCTGATGTTTGGCCATCTTCCGGTAAAGAGTCATGCGGGACCAGTTGAGTTTCTCGGCAGCCTTGCTCTTGTTCCAGTTAGCGGCAAAAAGCGCAGACAGCACCTGGTCACGTTCACTCTTGGGCCGAAAATCCCCACCGTAAAACATCTGCTGGAAAGGCTTGGGCAGATCACGGAAAGTGATCGTATCGGACGGGCCGTTGATATAGGTTGCCTCCAGGACATTTCTCAGCTCACGGATATTGCCGGGCCAATCATATTTCAACAGGGAAAACCAGGCCTTTTCACTGAATCCTTTGGTATGCAGGCCAAAAAGCGTATTGAAATCCTTGACAAACTTGCTCAGCAACACAGGGATATCCTCTCTGCGGTCACGTAGAGGAGGCAGATGCACCCGCGCCACATTCAACCGGAAAAAAAGATCCTTTCTGAACCGTCCCTGCTCCACCAGTTGCTCCAGGTCCTGATTCGTCGCGGCAATGATCCGCACGTCAATGTCCGTGGCAACACTGCCGCCCAGGCGGTGAACCCGCCCGCATTCCAGAATACGCAGGATCTTTGCCTGGGCAAAGGATGACATCTCGCCGATTTCGTCAAGAAAAAGCGTACCGCCGTGAGCCTGTTCGAATTTGCCAGGCTTGGCGCTGACGGCACCGGTGAAAGCCCCTTTTTCATAGCCGAAAAGCTCGCTTTCCACCAGTTGTTCAGGCATGGCAGAAGAATTGATGCGGATCAGCGGCATATTTTTCCGCCGGCTGTGGGAATGGATATAATCCGCCGTCAACTCCTTGCCGGTTCCCGTCTCACCTGTAACGAGCACGATGCTGTCCCGGTTGGCAACTTTCAGCAGGTAATTCCGCAGTTCCTGCATCTGCCTGCTGGCGCCCACCAGTTCGGATTCGCCGTTTTGGTCCTTTATTTTTTCAGCTGACGATATCTCAAAGGCGGCGGCCCGATCATGTAAATGATGCTTGATGCAACGGGTCAGTTCTTCATTGGCATCCGGTCCGGAGAAATAATCGGTGGCACCGGACCTAAGGGCGGCAACGGCCTTTTTTTCCGAGCCATGGCGGGCAACCAGAAATATGGACATCTCATGGCCAAGGGATTTAAACCGTTCCAGAAGATAGATGCCGTCCAATGGATCCGGCTGGCAGGAGCAGACAACAACGGCATCCACATTCAATATTTCCGGGAAATCTTCACCTTCACCCCCGAGAATTATTTTCCGCATCAGAAACCCGTTGCCGAGCAGATCGTTGTGTAACTGCTGGGAGAAACTGTCATCTTCAGCAATCAGCAACAGAGTCACCTTCCGTTGCTTCTGTTGAGGATACGTCATCTTGGTCTCCATATCTGTCCCATCATTGTCCATTTCTTCGCGCATTAACCCGGGCTGCAGAATCCACCCGTTGCCGGGGAATTTTTACAGGAATCAGCTGAGGGCTTTGTCTGCAAATAAGCTCTCAAGATGCTGCAAGGTTTCGCACTGCCAGCCACACGCTATTACGCGCAACCCACGCGATAAAGTCTACCCCACCAAAAAGAAGATAACAAGGGCTGCCCCCCGCTTAAGGATATTATACCCATTATATGATTTTTTTACGTTTCACCAACTATTTTATTAGAATTACTCAAAAAAAATAGCGCGACTACGGAAAAAATGTTGGCAAAGAGAGACACTTTCATCATAAATGGGCTGATGACCACCCAACGGTAACCCGTAAAATCAAGCAAATGTTCCGGCATGCTGACCGGGTGCTCCCGGACTGTCAGTCGTACTTCTTGCGCTGCCGCTCCTTCAAGATAATTTTCACGGGGATCTTATCCAGCCCGAGGCCGGCGCTGAACTGATTGGCAAGGAAACGATGGTAGGAAAAATGCACCCCTTTCGGGTAGTTGACAAAGATGATAAAGGTAGGCGGCTTGATTCCCACCTGGGTGGTGTAATAAAATTTGAGCCGTTTTCCCTTGTGGAGCGAAGGGTTGTGGGTTTCCACCGCTTTCCGGAGAATGTTGTTGATCATATTGGTGGAAAACTTCGCAGTATACTGCTTATAGACCTCATCCAGCACGGAAAAAATCCTGTTGGTGCCTGCCCCGGTGAGAGCCGAGATATTGAGCACCGGTGCATATTCCATGAAACGCGTGGCCATGGCCACCTCTTCAAGAATTTTCTTCTGCTGTTTTTTCTCATTTTTTACCAGGTCCCACTTGTTGACCAGGAGCAGACAGGCCCGGCCGCGCTCCAAGGCATAGCTGATCACCTTGGTATCCTGTTCGGTGATCCCTTCTCCTGCGTCGATGAGCAGCAGGGCAATGTCACATCGCTCCAGGGTGGACAGGGCTCGCATGACACTGAACTTTTCCAGCTTTTCCGTTACCTTGCCCTTGCGCCGGATGCCGGCGGTGTCGATGAGAAGATAGTTGCGCCCATTTCTTTCAAGCAGGGTGTCCACCGCATCACGGGTGGTGCCGGGAATCTCCGAAACCACCATGCGTTCCTCGCCGAGCAGACGATTGATCAATGATGATTTGCCCACATTGGGGCGGCCGATGCAGGCAATTTTAATGGTGTCGTCCGGCAAGACCTCCCCTTCTTCAGCGGGGGCCATGCTGGCCACCAGATTTTCGAGGAAATACGCTACGCCGTACCCGTGCTCTGCCGAAACACCCCAGAGGCGGTCAATGCCCAGCTCATAAAATTGGGCAAGCAGGGTCTCCTCCTGTTCCGGCCCGTCAATCTTATTGACCACATGGAAAAACGGTTTATCGACCCGCCGCAGCATGTTAACCACTTCATAATCTTCCGCCAGCAGTCCTCCTCTTGCATCGAGCAGCAGGACGATGATATCCGCCTCCTCAATGGCCTGCTGGGTCTGCTGCTGAATCAGCGAGCTCATGGTTTCGTCCCGGGCAATCTCTATGCCGCCCGTATCAACGAGAATAAACTGCCGGTCGTTTACCGTTACCTTTTCATAATGACGGTCACGGGTGACTCCCGGAGTAGGATCGACGATCGCCTTCCTCGCCTTGGTAATCCGGTTAAACAGGGTCGATTTGCCTACATTGGGTCGGCCGACAAGGGCCACCAGAGGGCAACGGGAATTTTGCATAGTTAATCATCCATTCGGAAAAATTGCGCCTTTTTCAGCTGTTCTTCCAGCTCGTCGACAAGCCCGGCCAGGGAGAGGTATTCCCTGCCCAGGGAATCTTGCAAAAGCGCTTTGAGTGAACCTGCCGCCGGCAGAATAAATTGTTCGAAAAAAATCTTGCCTTTTATCTGACTCAAAAAGGCAAAGGCACCCAGAATCTGCAGATTACGCTGCAGAGCCAGACAGTAATAGCCTGCCCGGAAATTTTCCTGATCAAGAGAAAGCAGTCCGCTTATGGTATCACAATAATAACCATACAGCACGTCCTGTGACTCCAGGCTTAAACCTGCATAGGGATCAAGCAGCAGTGAGGCCAGATCATAACCAAGCGGGCCGAGCCGCGCCCCCTGATAATCAATGATATGCACTTTGCCTCCATGCACCAGCAGATTACGGGACTGAAAGTCACGATGCAGCAGATACCGGGCCGGTTCCAGGGCAGCCCTGCGGGCAATATGCTGCAGTTCAAGCAGCAGCCGAGGATCATCGGCTATCTTGCCCATGTAATCCCGGCAGAAGGAAAATCTGAAATAATCCGATTCCCGGCTGAGCATGAGCGACATGTCATAACGGGGGGTATCCCAGCAGAAGCGGGTATCAAAATTGCGCGCCCCCTCCAGTTGAAAGCGGATCAATCCGTCAATAGCCTGGCGGTAAAGGGGTTCCACCTCGGCAAATACGCGTGCCTCGCGGACAACGGCCTGTAGGTGAACATTGCCCAGATCCTCAAAGAGAAGCAGGCCGTTTTTTTTGTCATAGCCGGCAATTTCCGGCACCGGCACGCCCTTGTCATGCAGATGGACGCCGATGCGAAAGGCCGCAGCCTGTTCCTTCATTCCCTTGGTCAGGGTCGGCGACGGAAAAACGGCGATGAAGGAGAGCCCTGCCTCAAGCAGGATTCGGTAAAATGAGCGATCCGAGCCGTCACCGCTCATCTTGTCCAGCTGCGGCAAGGCCCCGTCCTGCAAGAGATGAAGTTCCCGCAGCAGGCCAAAAATCAACTCTTTTTCTTTGGTGTTTTCAGTCATCAGACGACAATCACATCTTCCAGTATTGTCCCATCCGGCACTTGGGCGCCATTCCAGACCACCACCCGGCTTAAACGGCAGTGGCGGCCGATGCGGGCACCTGCCCCCACACACAGCCAGTCTCTGCTCTGCAGATCAGCAGGTATTGCCACGCCGCTGCCGTAATAAAAGGGCGAAGCCCCTTTAAACGGCTCCCGGGTCAACAGCACCCGATGCAGGTCGAGATAATCCTCGGGCGTGCCCATATCCGTCCAGAAGTGGTCATGGACAACATGGGCGCGGATTTTCTTGCCTCGCGCGATCCAGTAGCGATAACAGTCAATGATATTGTAGAAAATGCCCGGTGTAATCACCGAGAGCAGGTTCGGGTCAAGAACATGGATGCCGGTAAAGGCCATCTTTCTGGCGCTTCCCCCTGCGCCAAAAGCGGTAATATCCAGCTTATCATCCACCGAGACATTGTTAAAGCGCGGACAGTCATGGAGTACCAGGGTGGCGTCAGCCCCTGAGCTGCAGTGCTCCTGATAAACCCGGGCCAGATCAATGGTATGAAAAATATCGCCGTTGATCACCAGCACCGGTTCTGATCCGAAAAAATCCCGGGCCATGCGCATACCACCCCCGGTTCCCAGCTCAATCGGTTCCTGCTGCAGAAAAATGCCATCCAGGCCGGCGAGCAGATCGACAATCTGTTCCCGTAAATGATGGCAGTTCACCAGAATGGCGTCACATCCCGCCTCCCGCAACTGGGCAATATGCCGCAGGATCAGAGGGAGATCAAGCACCGGAAAGAGGGGTTTCGGCCTGAGCAGGGAATAGGGCCTCAGCCGGGTACCGAAACCCGCGGCAAGTATCATGGCTTTCATGAAAAAAATGCTGAAAAAATTGAAAGTTTGACTGTCTCGCAACAACTGAAAATTAACCACGGAGAGCACCGAGCCAACAGAGCTAACTATCAGTAATAAAAACGTTCTCTGTGATCTCTGCGTGCTCGGTGGTGAAAAAATGACTTATTTTACCCTCAAAGGGCATCAATACGCAGCCATCAAGTTTGAGGTGTGGGACTGATCAGAACTCCAACCTGCCGTCTGCTCCCACTTGCACCCCGACCACCACAATTCCGGCCTTATCGGCCTGGCTTATCACCGTCTCCCGATCAAAAAAAAGAGCCTGGCCTGCTTCAACAGCCAATACGGCAGCCCTTACTTCCTGCATGGATTCAATGGTAGTCGGACCAATGGCCGGCAGATCAAAGCGAAAATCCTGGTCAGGTTTTTTCACCTTCACCACTACTGCTTTTTCCCGGGCCAGGGCTCCGCCCCTTTTGATGGCGGCATCCGTTCCCTCGATGGCCTCCACGGCCACGACCGCCATATCGCGGACCACCACGCACTGGCCGATATCAAGTTTACCGATGGCACGGGCCATCTGAAAACCAAAGTCAATATCACGCCTCTGGCCGGCAGTCGGCTTTTTGCAGGTGAGAATGCCGGCCGGGAAAAGAAGATGCTGCAGATAAAGGGTGGAGTCAAGCACCTTGATCCCCTCCTTTTCCAGCTCACCCGCAAAGGCCCGCAGGATGGCATCATCCTGGCGCACATCAATTTTATTCCACAGGGATATCCCTTTCAGGTCAGGGAGCACATCGCGGAAAATACGGGTTTTGGTGATCGTGCCGAGAAAGACCGTTTCCTCCACCTTCTCTTTTTGGAAGAATTTGATGATCTTGCCCAGCTGACCGAGTTTCACCCAGCAGAAACAATCCGCTATGGCCTCCAGATCAGGATGGCTCTCCCCTTTGTGGCCGATAATGACCACCTCACGCCCGGCTTTTTTCGCCGCTTCGGCAAAAAGATAGGGAAACTGCCCCCCGCCGGCAATGATCCCGATCCTACTCGTCATCACTGCTTAATCTAACCACATTGCGGTTGGAAACATTGAAAAATTCTACCATCCTCGCCACCGGGGCGGAATCGGGAATTTCCGTCTTCACCTTCTCCAGCGCTTCCTGAAGCAGCAATTCCCTGGTTTTGAATATCAAGGTAAATGCCCTGCCGAGATTTCTGATATCGTCATTGCTGAATCCGGCCCGCTTGAGCCCGATCTTGTTAATGCCGCGCACCTGCATGTCATTGCGGATGCCGGCTACGATAACATAGGGCGGTACATCCATGCTGATACCGGACATGCCGCCGATAAAAGAGTATTCCCCGATACGGGAGAACTGATGGACAGCCGTCATGCCGCCCACGGTGACCCGATCGCCGATCTCCACGTGCCCACCCAGGGTGGCATTATTGACCAGAATGACGTTGTTGCCGATCGTGCAGTCATGGGCCACATGGGAATAGGCCATGAGCATGCAGTTGCTGCCGATGGTGGTGACCCCGTGACCGCCTGGGCTGCCGCGATGGAGGGAACAGTATTCCCTGATGATATTGCCGTCACCGATTTTCAGTAAGGTTTCCTCGCCCTTATATTTGATGTCCTGGGGAGGAGCGCCGATGCAGGAAAAGGCCCCGATGTTATTGGCCTTACCGATGGTGAGAGGGCCGGAAAGAAAGGCATGGGGGCCTATCTGGGAGTCAGCATCGATCCTGACCCCTTTGCCGATAATCGCATAGGGTCCGACAGAAACTGAGGAATCGAGTTCAGCACCCGAGTCAATAATAGCTGTAGGGTGAATAGTCATATTTTCACAAGATGTTAAGTGTTACATGTATTAAGATGCATGCCGGCGTGCCGGTTTCCAACCTCATTTGCACAGGGGTGGAAAGTGGTAATGAAAACTTGTCTGTTTAACACAGACGGCCTGCAATTACCAGCCTTTCTCGCAGCCGGCAAGAGGTATCAGGAAAAGGTGGCCATCAGTTCCGCCTCTGCTGCCAGCTGGCCATCCACAAAGGCCTTGCCGGCAATTTTGAAAAGTTTTGCTTTACGTTTTATGATATTTAATTCATAGATAATCTGATCACCGGGAACAATTTTTTTCCTGAAACGCACCCCATCCATGCCGGCAAAATAAACAAGATTCTTGCCGATCTTCTCTTTATCGGTAAGGTAGGCCAGGATCGCACCTGCCTGGGCCATCCCCTCCATCACCAGCACTCCGGGCATTACCGGCTCGGAGGGGAAATGCCCTTGGAAAAAGGGCTCATTAATGGTGACATTTTTTAATGCCCTGATTGCTTCACCGGGTGTCACCGCAAGAACCCGGTCAACCAGAATAAAGGGGTAGCGGTGGGGAAGCAGCTTTAAAATTTCATTGATATCATATTGCGTAACGACTTCACTCATCTCCTGTCTCCTTATTTTTTCCATCGCCTGCCAGTTCACTCACCTGCCTACGCAAGCGGCGAACATCTTTCAACAACTGGGGAATCCGGGAAAAAGCCGTGGCCGCCTGCAGCCATTCCTTATAGGCGATAGCCGGGAAACCGGCAACCACCGAGCCCGGCTTGACGTTGCTGTTGATGCCGCTCCGGCCCGCAGCCATGACCCCGTCGCCGACCTCAACATGATCTCCAACCCCGGATTGGCCGGCCAACACAACGCCATTGCCCAGTTTGCAGCTGCCGGCAAGTCCGCTTTGAGACACCATCAGGCATCCCTCTCCGACCTCCGCATTATGGCCGATCTGCACCAGATTATCGATTTTCGTGCCCTTGCCGATCACCGTACTGCCGAAGGTGGCCCTGTCAATGCAGGTATTTGCTCCGATCTCGACGTCATCTTCAAGCACCACATTGCCGACCTGGGGACGCTTGATATGGATGCCACGGGAATTGGTGGCATAGCCAAAGCCGTCACTGCCGATCACCGCGCCGCTGTAAAGAATCACCCGACTGCCGATTCTGCAGCCCGTCCGCACCACCACGTTTGCCTCAAGAATTGTCCCATCGCCGATGATCACGTCATCGCCGATAACTACCCCGGACTCGATGACAACTTCTTCCCCAAGGGTGACTCCCCGGCCGACAACCGCCAACGGGGCAATGGACACCGAAGCAGCAATGCGGCAATCCGCGCCGATCACGGCACTCTCATGGATCCCCGGGGCCGGGAGCAGCCTTTTATAAAACAGGTTATGAATCATGGCGGCCGCCAGGTAGGGATTTTTTACCCGGATAGCCGGCAGGGCAACTTCCTGTATATTTTGGGGCACAATGACCGCCGAGGCTTTGCTCCGCTCCAACTGGTCAGCATATTTCCCTTGGGCGATGAAGGTGATCTCCCCGGCAGATGCGTGGGCCACATCATTGAAAGCGGCGATCCTCACCTCCGGGTCACCGAGCAATTCTCCTTCGACTAACGCGGCAAGCTCCGCCAGTGTTCTTGTTTTCTGTGTCATTATTTTGCTCTGCGTTATTATTTACTGTCCGGGATCTGCAATACCTCTGAGGGTATCATGCCCATCAGACCCCCCATCAATCTTTATTGCTCACGTGCTTAGCAGGTTGTTCGGCAAATAAGCTCTTAATCTATCAGAAATTCCCGTCTGAACAATAAAAAAAGACGGGTAGTTTTCCATTTCGGAAAAACGCACCCGTCTGACAGGACAAAACAGACAGCAAAGGTTCTGTTTGAGTCTTTACCTGGAATGTCTGTTATAGAATCCCGTTTACTCTGTCGCGCAGGATCCCTGACGGCTTGAAGGTAACCACCTTGCGGGCAGTCAGGATCAACTCCTTGCCGGTCTGAGGATTACGTCCCCTTCTGGCATTTTTGTCTTTAATGTTGAACTTGCCAAAACCGCTTATCAGAAGATCATCGCCATTAGCCAGACAATCCTTGCTGATTTTCAGGAATGTTTCAACAATCGAGGTTGCCTGTGCCTTTGTTAAATTATGCGTTTGATAAATTTTCTGCACCAAATCAGCCTTAGTCAGGGTCATGTTGCTAAACCTCCATCATTTGTAGAACCATAGGGTTGTGGTCAGACATGCTTATTTTAAATGCTTGATACCGTTCTTTCCGGCAAACTCTGCGGCAGCACCGAGTTCCTCTTCTATCCTTAACAACTGGTTGTATTTCGCCACCCTGTCAGTACGGGATGGTGCACCTGTTTTTATCTGACCGGTATTCAAGGCAACGCTCAAATCAGCAATGGTTGTATCTTCCGTTTCACCGGAACGATGGGAAATGACCGCGGTATAACCGGCCCGATGGGCCATATCCACCGCGTCGATTGTTTCGGTGACAGTACCTATCTGGTTGAGTTTGATGAGAATCGAATTGGCTATGTTCTCCTTAATTCCCTTGGCAAGAATCTTCGTATTGGTGACAAAGATATCATCTCCGACCAGCTGGATCTTCCCGCCCAGAGAATCGGTCTGCTTCTTCCAACCCTTCCAGTCACTCTCATCCAGCCCGTCTTCTATGGAGACAAGAGGATATTTCTTTACCCAGCCCTCATAAAACTCTATCAACTGCTCAGCATTTTTCTCGGGGTCCTTTTCAGCGGCCAACACATACACCTTTTTCTTGGCATCATAAATTTCGCTGGCAGCCACATCCAGGGCAATAAAGATATCCTTGCCCGGTGCATATCCCGCCTTGGTGATTGCCTCAAGCAGGGACTCCATGGCCTCCTCGTTGGAACGGAGATTCGGGGCAAATCCGCCCTCATCGCCGACGGAAGTCAGATGGCCGGCCTTTTTCAGAACACCCTTCAGGGTATGAAAAGTCTCGACTCCCATCTGCAGGGCCTCGGCAAATGAGGCAGCCCCTGCCGGCATGACCATGAACTCCTGAATATCGACATTATTATCGGCATGAGCCCCGCCGTTCAGCACGTTCATCATCGGCACGGGCAGCACCTTGCCGTTGACGCCGCCAAGATACGAATAAAGGGGCAGGCCAAGCTCCATGGCAGAGGCTTTCGCCACCGCCATGGATACGCCGAGAATGGCATTGGCGCCTAATTTCTTTTTGTTTTCCGTCCCATCGAGTTTGAGCATGGTCTTATCGATCAACACCTGTAGGGTTGACTCAAATCCGATCAGGGCAGGCCCGATTTTGTCATTGACGTTGGCAACAGCGGTCAGGACGCCCTTGCCCATAAAACGTTTTTTGCGCACATCACGAAGCTCAAGGGCTTCACGGGTGCCGGTTGAGGCACCTGAAGGAACAATAGCCCTGCCCATAAAACCAGTCTCAAGATGCACCTCAACTTCAACCGTAGGGTTTCCCCGTGAGTCAATGACTTCACGGCCGATAACGCCAACAATTTCTCCCATTCTTTTTCTCCCTCAATTTTATTGCTGTGAAAGCGATGCAAATCATCATCTTGATTTTTTTTGCTGATACAACTTAGACAATTATCAATTCAACTTGATGTTTTGTCAACAATAACTAAGTAATTTTCTTTTTTAAAACAAGCAAATGGCCTAAAAAAAGATGCGGGCCGGCCGAGAAAGGGGGGAAAAGACATCCTAACCGACAACGCTCGCCATCTTGAAAATCGGCAGATACATGGCGATGACAAGTCCGCCGATGAGACCACCGAGAAAAACCATCATAAAAGGCTCAATCATGGCGGTCATGTTCTCCACAGCCTGATCAACCTCTTCATCGTAAAAATCCGCAATCTTCTCCAGCATGGTGTCAAGAGCACCCGTGGCCTCACCAACATTGATCATCTGCACAACCATACTGGGGAAAACACCCGTCTCTTCCAACGGTTCGGCAATGGAACGTCCCTCAGTAATGCTGTCCGCCACCCTGAATACTGCCTGCTCGATAACCGTGTTGCCCGATGTTTTGCCGACCACGGTCAGCGAATCCAGAATGGGGACGCCGCTGCGCAGCATGGTGCCCAGTGTTCTGCTGAATTTTGCCACCGCCACCTTGCGGATAAGCGGCCCGAATACAGGAGCGTTAATGACCAGTTTGTCGATTTTTTTCCGCCCCTTTTCCGTGTTATAAATTTTCTTGATGCCGACAACGACAAAGACAATGGCTGCGCCCATGAAGAAAAAATTACTTTTGACAAAATCACTGGCGTCGACCACAATCTGGGTGGGAGCCGGGAGCGCCGAACCGAAATCGGCAAACATTTTGGCAAAAACCGGTACGACAAATATCAAAATGACGGCAGTGATGACGAGAGCGATACAGAGACAGATCACCGGATAGGTCATGGCACCCTTGATCTTTTTTTTCAGGACCATGCTTTTTTCCATAAAGTTGGCAAGACGGGTCAGAATGGTGTCGAGAATACCGCCGACTTCACCGGCATCAATCATGTTGCAGTAGAGATTGTCAAAAACCTTGGGGTGTTTTTTCATGCCGTCGGCAAAGGTCATACCTGATTCGACGTCAGTACGGATAGCGGTCAGTATTTTTTTAAAAGTAATATTTTCCTGCTGAGCCGCGAGAATATCCAGACTTTGCACCAGAGGAAGACCGGCATCAATCATCGTTGACAGCTGCCGGGTAAAAATCACCACATCCTTGCCGGTCACCTTCGGCTGGAACATGGCAATGTTGCTGAAAATATCTTTTTGCGCCTCCTTCAGAACGCTCGGCTTGATTCTGATCTTCTTTAACTGGGAAAGCGCGGCAGCTTCACTGTGAGCCTCGATTTTTCCTTTTCTCTTCTCACCGTATGAATTAACTCCCTTCCAGACATAGACAGGCATGAAATTATCCTTTTGTTTCGTTACAGGATGAGACACTCACGAAAGTGAAATGTTTTTTTTCACCGCAAAGCGGCTGATCACCAGCATCCAGAAATAAATTTTATATCAAGATTTGCGGAAATACAACTTTATTGACAATATTTTCCATTTCTTATGGACTTTTTCTCCATTCACCCCAAACTGATGCAAAAACCTGACCACGGGCCGGCAGCATGGTTCCAAGGCACTTTTTTCTGTTGACAGAGCCATCTCTTTCATTTAGATAGATATGTTTCGTAAACACAAATTTATTTTTCTATTGAGACAAATATTCTTATTTTTCATACAAGGAGGATCCTGTCATGGCTACCAATGCACCGACAGCAAGTGAACTGCAAAGCAGCGGTTTTTTTAATCCCATCATTGATCAGTGTGATGGATGCGACAGAGTCGTCGAGGCAAACAATAACAAGTATTGTCAGACTTTCGCCTTTCCCGATGCAAAATGGCGTCTGGGTATCTGCAATTTTGCCACCCACAAAAAACCTGAGATAGTTGTCAGCACCATCAAGGTCAACCCTCTGAAAGCAGCAAAGAGGGCCTCAGGCGGCAAGAAAAAGAAATAGTTCAAGCGGATCTATGCAACTGGATGTCGGTACGGCCAGCATCCAGTTGCCCCCAGACTTGAGTACACCAATATTTTGTCCTGTCATCCCCTGGCATTGGGGTAAAGCGAGAGAAGTAATTCCTCATCCTGCAGAATTTCCTGAAATCTTGAATAATTATCCCGAAAATTCTCCGGAGCTTTCCCTTCCTTGATCAACAATTCAGCCGCCTGCTCAAGCATTCCCCTGGAATGATCCCTTATGGCATAAAAAATCTTGTCAAGAATGAGCTGCGTTTTTTTCTCATAGGGTGGGATTTTCTTCAAAAGGGCAATTTCCGCGTGTCTCAATGTCGGATTCGGACATAAGGCAAACAATTTCGGTGTATCATAGATATCTGCCGCCTCCAGAAAACGATACTGCATCTCCACCTCAAGTTCACTGAATGCTTGCTTGAGTTGTCCCTGTTCCTCCCCGCTTTTCTCAAGCAGCAATAAACGGATATAAGGAGTTATTTCCTCCTGGGACAAAATTCCTTTTCTGAAGACACCGATAAGCCACCTGATCTTCATTTCCGGACTTTTTGAGACAAAGGGAAGACATCTCTCCAGCCAGTTATTGCTCTTTTTCTTATTCGGAAAAGATATCATATTCAAGATCATACAATTTTTGTTATTGCCGTGCCATGATTACCGCATAACCTTTTTAATGATATACTCCATATATTCGGCGGTAAAAGGTTTGGTTACATACTGCTGCGCCCCTTCTCTGAATGCGGCGATTATCTGCCCGAGTTGCGCCTCGGCTGTTACCATGACAAACGGCAGGTTCTTATGCATGGGGTCACGGCGGATGGCCTTCAAGAGATCCAGGCCATTCAAACCGGGCATGGAATAGTCGGAAATGACCGCCGCAACCGGCTCTGTGGCAATAATCTTCAGGGCGCTGTTGGCGTCCGACGCCTCCAGCACATCTTCATATCCCATTTTTGCCAGGAATGAGGAGATAATGCGCCTCATTACCCTTGAATCATCCACCACCAGAAGTTTCACGGATGCCTTTGTCATATAATCAAGGAAAGAGCTGCTATCGTTATTTTGTTGTCCGCTGACCATTTACAGATTGATGTCAGGGGGATATAAGAAAAAATATTTGACTGTCTCGCAACAACCTCTCGACAGCCATACAGTGCATGATAAATTCCTTATTTATCGTCACGAAAATTCGGTGCCGGGAGTTATTACGAAACCATTCGTATTTCTGTTTGACGGAATAAACAAAGCAAGATACATTAACTTGCAGCATAACAAATAAAATCCTTCCAAGCCATGCAGAAGTCCTATTTCGTCATATATTATCAAAAAAAATCTTTAAATGACAAGAAGTGAATAATCATGTCAAACGCCACGAAAACCACCCCCACCAAAACAATTATTATCCTTGTTCTTCTCGTCCTTGCCGCTGTTGCAGCATTGCTCCTAGTTAATGCCAACAGAAAAGCGGACAAGAGAACGGCCATCTCCCTGGAGCAGGAGCAGCAGAAACTCCAGGAAAAGATGACTATTCTTGACAAAGAACTTTCCACCCAGGAAGGCTCCAAATCCACCGGCCAGAGCGACTCAGCCGGCATGCAGGCCGAGTCCGGTGCCGAAGCCGATAACCAGGCAGCCGGCCAAGACATTACCATGGATCCCTGCAAAACCACCTCAGCCGGAATTGATGCGTTTTTTGCCCGACTGGACCAGGAGGATTACATTATCGACCTCACCCTGGAAGGGGGTTCAAAGGCATACTTCACCACGATTATCAATAAACTGCGGACCAACAAACCCACCATCACCAGAGAAACGGACAATCTCCTGTCCATACTCCAGAATGCGGCTCACTTTTATCGTGTCCTGGGGGAAAAAAATATCTTTACCCTGAAAAAAATCATGGCCCTGGAAAAAGGTCAGTTAGAACCGGTGCTGGCTGAGTTTTACTCTCTCATCCTGCACCGTGATGAGTGTCAGAACATTCAATATCCGATCCAGTTGCCCATGGAGGATATGTACAGTTACTCGACCTTCTTTCTCAATACACTGGGCGGCCAGTCCTATCTGTTACGCCGCGAACCGGCTTTCAGAACCTTGGTCAAATATTACTGCGTACTGGTCATGGACCTGGCCAACATGAAAAACGCCAATCCCCTGGGCATTGATATCAGATATCCCATCAACAGCCTTATCGAGGAAATGACCGCGACATCCGGCCTGGAGAACAAGGACAAATACCTGGATAATCTTCTGCAGCTGCAGGAAAAGTATAAAACACTGTATGGCAACTGAAATCTGAGATTCCCTGATTTCCGCCAACCTGGCCATAACATAAAAAGGGAACTGACCGGACAGTCAGTTCCCTTTTTATGTCTATTCTGTTCAAGCAATCATTGCCGAAGAATTCCAAGCCTGATCAGTTCGGCAATGATCGCTTTGGCGCCCTCCACGTCGATTCGTTTTTCCGCCTCGGAGAGGAGCTCATACGGGACGAGATCCGGATGCAGCTTCCGGGCATCATCCCGCTCTTCCCCGTAGCGCCACCCCTGGAAAATCCTCTCCGCCGCCCACCTGTCATGGTTGACCCGGGCGATTGCCTCCACCGCGTCCCCCATGACCGCTGCCGCGCGCTCCAGTTCGTCGTGGCTGGCAACCCGCGGCGCATACTCCCCGAAAGGGGTATCGATCTTTTTCACAGGCGTGCTCATGGTCTCTCCTTTTTGCTCAAAAAATCCGGATTTCGCGGCAATCTTTTTACCAGACAATGACTTGGCCTGATAAAGAGTATAAAAAAACAGACCTCCTTTCTATCCCTTTCTCAAATTTTCTGCCAATTTCTCAAGGTCGTGCTTAACCTCTTTCATCTCCTTCTCCGGCAGGAAACGAGCGACAAATTTGATCTGATCCGCAACCGAACCCATCTTCCGGGGGGTACCGTATTTGTCCGCCAGATTGTTATACCGCTCATTTAATTCCTTTGTATCCGGAACACCATCGATCTCCAATCCTCCCTTCATCCGGGTCAGAATAAAACGGTAGAGATCGGCGTCGATGGCATGAACCCCGTTCCAGAAACGCGGGTCCTTTTCTTCCAGGCGCTGCCCGGCCATAGTCGCTTGATCAAGGAGGTTGCGGATCTTTGCCAATTTTTCCTGGTTAGGCGATGGCGATACCGCCCAGCACTCCTCGATGATGGCGGCACAGATTGAGTTCATGGCGGCATAGGGATCCAATTCACCGTCACTTTTCACTGCCTTCTCATACCATTCCTCCATCAAACGGATGAGGTCCGCCAGTTCTTTCTTCTTTGTCGGTTTCTTGTCGGCCACCTTCAGCAACAGCCGCTTTACCGCACTGCCGGTTATGGTGCAGATATCGGGGGTCTCACCCAATTCGCCCGCCCTTCTGGTGAGAATTTCTATCTCCCTAAGTATTTCCTTATCCGCCTGCTCAGGCGGATAATCTTGCGCCCGCCGGACCCGCAGGTTGGACAACTGGTTCAGATCTCGAACCGTACAGCCGCCGTCCCGGCATATCTCAGCGGCCTCGTAGTGTTCGATGGCCCGGTCGTTATCTCCCAATTCGGCATAAACAGCGGCTAGGGCGGCCCGGATCTCGCCATTTTGTATCATCCATTCATGTGGAATAAGACGTTCAAGCTGCTCCAGATCTCGTGTCAGGTCAGCGGAGCTCAGCCGGTTGCCCCGCGCATCCCTTTTCTTCTCGCCCAAGGCGCGCAACTCGCACACCACCTCTCGGGGGGCAAGGAAAAACTTTCTCGGACGTGCCGCATGGTTCTCCCGGAAACGAAAACCAGGATCGCCATAACACTGGTATGCGGCCCAGGTATTGCAACTCCCCACCTGCTCATGGGCCTTGCAACGGGCGGCGCGAACCGCATCGCCAAAGGTGTGACCATCGAACATGGCATTGTAAAAGGAAGTGGCGAATATTTCGGCTGCGCTGTCGTTCACTGCCCAGCCAGCGGCCACCACGGCTCGCACCCCCATGCTGATAAATTTAGCAGCAAGGCTGGCGGCAAAGAGATGCCGTTTGGCAAACCACTTGTCAAGGCCCTCCATCTGGCCCAGAAAACAGCAGTTGATAAAGACCAACTCCGGCACGGCGATCATCTGACGAACTTCCACGGCGGTCAACAGGACCGGGTCCTGCCGGGCATCATCCTTTTCGGTTTCTGCATTTGTCGGCCATTCCAGAACCATGCCGGTGACAAGGCTGGTTCTGCTGGTGCCATCCCTGCCTTTACTGGTAATAGGATACTCAAAAACCCCGTGTCCGGCCAGATGGAGAATACGGTAGTCGCCGGCGAAAAGGGCGCCGGCAATCGAAAGCGGGTCGCTTTGCAACTGCCTTTCCACCTGAAATCCCTTCTGCTCAAGAATCCTGACCACCGCTTTCCCTTCCTGCAGGGCGCCGGAAAGCTCGGGAAATTTGCTTGACTTCAGGTCTGGATCGGCAATGACCAGGGCATGTTGCCGTGAGCTGTACACCGGCCGTTCCCGGAATTCAGGCAGACTGAGCTGCCGGATCAAACCGGCCCGTAAGGCCAGGGGCTCCTTCTGCGTCCCTTCTCCGACATACATCATCTCCCATGGATAACCTGCGGTTTTGGGGTCGAGCATCAGCAGCAGATCGCCCTGGTCCGGGGCACTCATTTTCAATGAGTTGGGGAACAAAAGGTTGTAAATGGCGTTCATCTCCCGGGTTGAGATCGACGAATTGGTTACGGCATTCTTCACCAGACGATCCACCAGGGCCAGCTGGGTAGGCTGCCCCCTTTCCTCGATGCGGGCCAGGCCGGTCAGGGAGGTAAACTTCAACTCGTCCTTGTCATTCATCTCCACCTTGAGTCGCTGCCACCAGTCGCCGCCATCCTCGCAGACCGCCCGCTGAAGTCCGCCGGTTCCACAGCGCAGGGAGGCCTCGTACTCGACCCCTGCGAGCCCCCCGAGGGTGGCAAGGCTGCGAACAGCGCGCAGGGCGATGAGCGCTCTATCCTCAAAAATCTCAAGGAGTTCCAACTCACGCAGCCGAATCGGTGCGCCGTCCAATTCTGCAAGTTTCATATTGGCGCGCCGGGCACCGTCAACCAAGCCACGAACGCTTTCCTGAACCCCGAGACCCCAGCCTGAACCGCTGCCGATGAGCAGGGTGCTGATGGAAAGTTCAACCCCCTGTGGCCCAATGGCATCTACAGCAGGCGAGGTGGCAAATTCCAGGATCGCCCTGGCAAAGCAGTTGGCAAGTCGGGCTTGGGTCAGCTCGCCGACCTGACCCAAACCGATAATGATGGCGGTATATTTTTTCTTGTTTTCCGTATGAACAAAGACATTGACGCTCCCCTCGGCACCGGTATAAATTCCGAGTTGATAACGCCGGGTGAGCAGCCCGTCGAGCCGCCGGTCCAGGACCGCCTCGCTGCCGTTGATGGTATCACCGAAATAATGCCCAACAGCCACCGGATTCCTAGCTGCCAGTAAATCCCCATGGCAGACCACGACCTTGAATGCAGGAAATTTCTCGGTCCTCCGATCCCTGGGTGGAAGAATCCTCCCCCCCAAAGCGGCACGGATAAGCATGTTCTGATCCGGATACATCGGCAACCCCCGGTCAACCATAATCTCTTCCCCAGCCGCAAGCGCACGCCGGGCCGGCGGTTCAGTGGGCAGCAGGCTGGTCTCACCGTATTCGATGATCTCAGACAGGCCATTGAAGGCATCTTCCTGGTTCAAAATATCGCCGTGGGCGGCATTCACGTACCATGTCTTGATTCCTTTAGGGATACCCGTGGCCCAGAGGACCCGGCCGTCCCCCTTAGTGGAGCGGTCAAAAATGAGTTCATTCCTGCCCTTCGCGTTAACGATCCGGACCCCGGACGGAGTTTCATCCTCACAGCCGGCTACGTAACGGATTATTCCGGCATCTCCGGTAAAATCAAATCGGTCAAGAAGCCTGCGGTTTTCACGGCAGGCAGCGAGTAAAGCGGCATCGGGAAGGGGCCATTCCTCCCCGTCCGCCTTCTGCCACTTCTCCCAGCTATCAATGTCGAAGCAGTGGCCATCCCCGTCGTCTGGAAGCATCTCCAGAAATCCGGTAAAGCCGGAAATACATCGCAGGATCTCCTCTCTATCATGACTCAAATCCACGGCGGCCAGCACCTTGACAATGGAATCACGTCCAGTGAGAGCGTAGGGCACGGTCCACGAGCCTTTATTGGGTGTACCGGCCATGACCAGTCGGTTGGTTGTGCCGGCCGCGCTGAAACGTTCCCACCAGCGGTTGCCGTTCCGCTCGGGATTGGAGAGAACCGCTGCCATGCGCACCAGGAGTCCACCCATGGAGTGGGCCACGATTCGCACAGGCCTGCCGTTTGCCGCTGCCGCGTCGAGCACCTGGCCCATGAAACGGGCAAATTCCGTACCCTGTTCCCGTAGCGGCCGCCGCCAGTCATAGGGGAAGTAAATGACCTCATTTTTTGCTGAGAGAAAGGAACCAAAGTCTCCATAGGACAGCTTCATGGCGCCGTCCGTGGTCACCCCCGACGCATCAATGTCGAGTTCTTTCAATTTGCCGCGGGCAATGGCCAGAAAATCCAGCCAGACCCTCCTGTCCGCGACCTGCAGGTGACTCCCCATGATCCCCGGCACCAGAAGCACAAGCGGTTTTCTGCCGTTGGCTGACGGTGCTTTGCACCCCAGGGGAGCGCCCCACCCTTCAACGGCGAAATCCAGAGCAACGCCCCGGCCGATGGGGTCGTGCCGATGCGGGGCCTGAGAGATGGGCAGGAACCCGGCCCTCTCCGTCCCATCCTGGAGCAGACCGTCGGCCAGAAGTCCAGCTGTGATCTGCTCTCTGAAATAGCTGAAATGCCAAACATTACTGCCCTGGGCAAAGTAATACCAGCCAAGGTTTTCCTGCCGGAGAGCGCCGCCATACATGGACGGGGTGTTGATCACCGTGTCGTTCTCGGAGCCGAAAAATCCTTCCGTTGCCCAATTGGCCACCCAGCCGAGTATGCTGCCGCCGTCGTAATCTCCGGCAATGACCCGCAGCGCTCCGGTAACCGTCACATCGGACCGGTTCAACAGTTTGACAGTGGTGGACTCGGGCATCATCGCCTCCAGACCCGGCATGACGCGGGGGTCGGTGCGTTCTTTGATAATTGCCCCCACCAGCCACAAGATATCCCCTGCCCAACCGCTCTTGTCCAGGGATGAGAGCCCCAGGTTCAACAGTGAGAGATAGCGGTCAAGCCGCTTTGACGCCAGGGTTGTGCCCCGGGCCGGGCAGGCCACCCGCACGAACCGTTCAACGGTAAACCGTTTCTGCCGCAGCACCGCCTCCAGTTCCCGCAGGGCGCTACGCGGCACGGCCTGGTCAGCGGCCTTGAACAGTTTAAAGTCAGTATCATCAAAGAGCGCTGTGGCCCCATCTGTCAATAACCTGCCGCCTCGGCACAGGAGTTCGCCGATCATGCCCCCCCGGGAGTGGCTCACCAAGTGAAGGCGCGCTCCGTCAGGCAGGGCCTTGGCCAAGGCCAGGGCGTTGACAATGGGGCTTTCGGAAAAGGTCTTATGCTCAAAGGCGTAGGTCCGGCCGTCATAATGTTCGGCCAGCCGCCGGCGTACCTGGGGCTGCTCGCTCCACAATCCGCCGAAACTGCCTTCCGTGCTGGACATGGTGCCGTGGATAAAGACCAGGAACGGATCAGCCCCGCTCGGAAAGTCCGGGTGCTCGTACAGCTCCAGTTTCTCCTTGTCGATGGAACAGCTATAGAGTCCCTCCAGGCCTTTTCTGGTGTCGATCCGTTCGGCCAGTTTTTCGGCCGCACCCTCGGCCACATCAAAACCCAGGAAACGCAGCCTCTTGACAACCCACTGCAAGATCCCGCGCTCCTCGGTCATTTGCGGCAGGCTGGCATTGATCCGGACCGTCCCCTTTTCCTGCGGGCCGCGCATTGAGCGGGCGGCGATGTGGTCACGGTATTCAGCCACGCTCATCCAGATCCGTGCACCGCCCTCCAGCTCCAGTTCCAACAGGTCGTCTTCATTGGCCTTGATTTCAATTGGAGGTGGAGCCTCTTCCACACCGCGACTTCTGGTATCGAGGTCAAAATCAACCAGCTCGCAGCGCTCGCCGACCAGAAGATCCCGCAGATCATCAGGAATTGTTGTTGTGGTGTCATGCGGTTTGCCTTCAACGATGAGCTTGATCATTTCCGGATCCTCCATACTTGGGGTGTGATGATGGGATATTCTCGTATTGTCTTCGTCAAATAACGACTGATTTCATCGTTTGACATCGGCCAACAGCTTTTCAAGTTCCTCTACCTCCCGGTCACGACGGTGGTAGCCGGTTTCCTCGACCAGTTTTTTGGCCAGGCCCAGGTGACCGCGGGCGGAGGGCAGGTCGTTTTCAGCCAGCAGCAGGCGGCAGCTTTCCAGATGATAGTCGGTGAGGAAGAGCCGCATGCCGCACCGCTCGACGATCTCCAGAACCTCATCCAAGTCCCGGCGGGCGGCATGGAACTGCCCTTGCTCCCGCCAGAAGGCGGCCTGGGCTAGGAGGCCGCGAACCAGCAACTCCTGTTCATTTGCCTTGCGCAGGAAGTCCATAGCACGGTCCAGGTGAGTGGCAGCAGTATCTGAATCACCCAGCCAAAAGCAAGCTCGACCTAGGGTGAGGTAATCCAGGCCGATATCACGAAGGACTCCATGCGTTTTGCTCTCCCCCAATGCTTTCTCAGCTCGTTCCAAAGCCTCGGTCGGCTTATGTAGATTGAGAAGTAGGTCGCAGTATAAGAAGCCTGGCATGGAGTTGAGAAAGGGATACAGGGGTTGGCGTTCCCGATGTATGGCCTCAGCTTGGTGGAATAATTCCTCTGCCACAGCTAATTGGCCAGCCTGATGGAGGGAAGATGCATGGGTGGTGCGTCTGGCCAAGCGCTGGAAAACATCACCGCTCCAGTCGGCCAATTCCACCGATCGCTCCCCATACTTCATAGCCTGGTCCACCTTGCCTAATGCAAGACAGAGTTCGCTAAGGTTGGCGGCAGCTATGGCGGCGTTTTCCCAGTCTTTCCCTACCACAGCAGCATCCAGACTAGCTTCCATTGGCCTAGAGGCCTCGCTCAGCTGGCCTAAGGCTCGAAGGTTGAAACCTGCACAACCTAAGAGAAAAAACCAACCCTTCTCGGTTAGCCCCGCAATGGGCCGTTCCCACAGTAACTCAAAAAAATTAGCAAGGGCAGCCAAATCAGAGCCTAAAGCGCCGAGTTTATGATTAATGTAAGCTTCCTGCTTTCTACTAATTCGTTTCCAATAAACCTTATCTAACGCCTCCTGCTGGCGACCAGCCCGGCAACCATGGGCGCAGGCGTAAAAGAGAGGGGTCATCTCCTCGATGGTTTCCGGGTATTCCTTGGCAACACTTTTATAATACTCATAGAGTCGTAGGTTGCCCTGCTGCCAGGCTGCGGGGAATTGCTCCCGAAGAAGGTCACAAAAATGCTCCCGCACCAGGGGGTGGCAGTCCAGATCACCGGGTCGTTGGCTGCTTGCCGGGGCAAGGAGACCCAGGCGCCGTAGGCGAGTGAGGCATTCATGGCGGTCTTCCTCCTTAACGGCCATGATGCGACCGGTGAGATCCGGGATGGCAGGCGGGGTGAGCAGCGCGGCCAGGGCCTCTTTGTCCGCCGGGCGGTCAAAGAGGCCAAGAATCCGCAGGTACTCGACCTCCGGTGAATCCCCTAAAAGACCGACCAGGGCAGCCATGACCCGCCGGGGTTGGCGACCATGCTCCTCGGGGATTTCCAGGTCAGGGATGTCGGCCGCCTCTTTGATATGGTGGCCGGGGATCTCATGGAGATAGGCGGCCAGGAGCTTAACGGCCAGGGCATGGTTGCCGAATTCTCTCGAAGCCTCCTCCAGCTCCAGGTCCTTGCCCTGCACCCCGCCAACCCGCAGCAGAGCCCGGCCCGCTGCGGCGGAAATCTGCTCCAGGTTTCGTGCCTGAACAGTTTGCGGGAAACGACGGAGATCGGCCACCTCTTCCCGGCTGGTGATGAGGCAGAGGCCGGGATTATTCCTGGCCAGTTCCGCAACCAGGGCCGCCAGGCCGGGGTCCTTGATGCGGCCCTTGTCAAAATCATGCTCGGCCTGCAGTGGCTCCAGGCCGTCAAGCACCAGCAGCGTCCGCTGCTGCTTGATGAGGCCTGCCAGCCGCTGGCCCTTGTCCCAGGGAGAGCCGGTCATAGGATCCGGGTCGCCGAACCAGGCCAAGGCATCGGCAATGAAGCGGTCCGCCGAGGTGACCCGTTCGCCGGTTCCTTGGCTGTAAAAAGACCAGCCAAAGACATTGGCAGCACCGCGATAGCTGTCCGCAGCCATCTCCGTCAGCCATTTGTTGATCAGGGTGGATTTGCCCACCCCGCCCCAGGCCACAAAACAGACGACATTACTTTTGCCCTGCTCCCAGACGCTGTCCAGCAATTCCAATTCCGCCTCCCGGCCAAAGAGTTCAGCCCCGGTCACGGGCAGACGGGAGATCTCCACTGGAGGCAGCAATAATTCTAAGAGCGAGGTAGGGAAACTCGATTGGCTGGGTGGTTCTGCCGAAAAGTCAATGTTGACCAAGAGATCCTGGTAAGCGTGAACATCCTTACCCAAGAGGCCCGGCAGCGCCCGGTCCGTCACCCCTTCCGAAACGTCGTTACCCAGCAGATTTTCAAAAACGGAAACCTCATGATTCTGGCCCGTTGCCAATGCCCGATCCACAACCTTGACCGCAAAATCCACGAGCAGTTGCTCACACTCTGTTTCATCTTTTATGGCGGCAAGACACTTGTTGTCCGGGGGAAACATCTGGATGCCCTTGAGCCAGCGAATACGCTGCCAGGTGCAGGGTGAGACCAGCAGGGGCAGGATGGTCAGGTCTTCTGCCTCCCGCCGTTTGAGCAGGGCCGGCACCTCCTCCTTGGTAATAAAATCCGAGGCCAGGAAATTTTTGGTGATGAGGCAGACCGCCACCCGAGCCCCCTCCACCGCCTGTTGGATCTCAGGATACCAGTCCGCGCCGGTGTCGATCCTGCGGTCATGCCAGAGCAGCAGATCACCCTGCTGCTCAAAGGCCTTGAGATGCGGGAGAAGCTGATTTTTCCACTCCTCATCCAGGTGGCTGTAACTGATGAACACCGTGGGCCTGGCAGTACTCATCCGATTCTCTTTCCGGGTTGGCTGTTTAGCGGGAAACAGGGAGAATGGCAACCTCCCTGAAAATGAATGATTGCTCAGAAAAAACCCCGCAATCAAAGAATTTGCAAGATAAAACTGCTATGGGATGGCAGGAAAGAGAAAAAAAAAGGAAGAAAGCGGATGGGGATGTAGGGGCACCCCTTGTGGGTGCCCTATCCCAGGGGGGTACCGAATAGGCCATCATGCAGTACCCGAACTCGAACTGCCTGGACAGTGACACACAACGGGTAGCCCGCTCCCAGGGCACCCACAAGGGGTGCCCCTACAGGAATGACAATTGGCAATCATTCATTTGTACCCGTGTCATACCCATGCAATCATCCCGCTTAGATACAAGGGGGGCGGTTCGCGAACCGCCCCTACAAATTACTCCGCGGCAAAATCCAGGCGGTCAAAAACTAATCCCGGTTGCCGAGGAAATGCAGCAGGCTAAGGAACAGGTTGATGAAATCAAGATACAGGGCCAGGGCGCCCATGATCGCCCCCTTGCGGATGGCGCCTTCGCCCTCCCGCATAATGCCGGAGGCGCCGATCTGGGTGATTTTCTGCACGTCATAGGCGGTGAGCCCGGTGAAGATAATCACGCCAAGGCCGGAAACGATCCAGGCCATCATGGAGCTCTGCAGGAAGATGTTGACCACCGAGGCAATGATGATGCCGATAAGCCCCATGAACATGAAGGAGCCCAGGCCGGAGAGATCCTTCTTGGTTACCATGCCGTAAATGGCCATGGCGCCGAACATGCCAGCGGTGATAAAGAAGGTTGCGGCCACGGAAGTGGCTGTATAAATATGCAGGATGACGGACAGAGTGACGCCGTTAAGTGCCGAGTAGATGAGAAAGAGGGCGGTTGCCACCTGGGGAGACAGACGCATCACCCTGGCTGACAGATAAAAAACCAGCCCCAGCTCGGCAATAATGATGCCCCAGCGCATCATGGGGTTAAAGATGAAAATCTGCATGGCAGTTTCCGAGTTCGCCACCAGAAAGGCCATCAGGCCGGTGAGACCCAGCCCTATGGCCATCCAGTTGAAAACCTTGGCCAGGAAAATTGTTGAGGCCTGGGTTTCGGCCTGAGAAACGGTAACCGTTCTATTAAAGCCATTTCCGTACATTTTCTTGCTCCTCCGTAATATGTAAAAAAGGGTTGAAAGTCTTGGTTAAGCAAACCATGCGGCGCTGCTGCGCCCAGAATTTTTATAAAATCATCTTAAGTGTTTGTCCATACATAAATAAGCTCTTATTTCTTAGCACTCATTAATATAGCCACTGCTCGAGTGGAGTCAAGCTGTTCAAAGGCGATTTTCAAGGCGGCGGTCAGGGGAACGGACAGCAGCATGCCGGCAATTCCCCACATCCATCCCCAGAAAACCAGGGAGAGCAGAACCACCAGGGGACTGAGGTTAAGACCCCTGCCCATGACTTTCGGTTCCAGGATATTACCCACCACCATCTGGATGAGCACCAGGATAAGCGCCACCAGGGCGGCCTTACCGAAAGAGCCGAACTGAAAAAGGGTGATGGCCACCGGCGGCAGCACGGCTATCAGCGAGCCGATATTGGGGATGAAATTCAGCAGAAAGGCCAGCACGCCCCAGAGCAGGGCAAAAGGAACGTCAAAAAGAACCAGGGCGACGGTGACCAGCACTCCGGTCAACAGACTGATCAGGGTCTTCAGGCCGAGATAGCTCTGCACCGCCTTGTTGATCCGGCCGATGACCTCAAGCGCCGGCCCGGCATTTTTAGGCCCCAACCCCTCGACCAGGCGCTGGGTAATACTCTCCCGCTCGGCCAGCATGAACACCATGATCAGAATCACCCAGAACATGTTACCGAAAAAGGAAAAAAAGGAACCGCTCAAGCGCTGCACCATGCTGCCGATGGGTTGCAGGTCGACCTGTTTGAAGCTCTTGATGACCGAGTCATACATTTCCCGGGCCTGATCTGGGCTGATATTGAACCATTTGAGCAGATACGCGGCATAGTCCCAGAATTTCTTCTCAAACTCGGGAAGCTGCAGGTAAAATTCTTTAATATTAAGGCTTACCATGTTGCCGATGAGATAGAGAACCGTGAGGATGAAAAAAACCACGATGATGATGCGCAGAGAGCTGGGGACTTTGAGACGCTGCAGGATTTCCATGGGAATACCCAGGGCGTAGCAGAGCAGCAGCGAGATGAAAAAAGGGACAAACAGGAAGCCCAGGGTTTTGAAAATGAGCGTCATGCACACCAGCAAGGTGGCCCAGGCCGCAGCCTTGACCACTCCGAGCCCTTGGAATTTCATCATCTTTTCCATTTCTTCACGTCTATAAAAGAATTCTTCTTATACGAGCCTCTTGCAAAATGAACATCTACTCCGATCGGCTAAAAATATCCTGTGCGGCGTCTTCCTGGTGAAATCGTCTTCACCGTAGCACTGCTACGCTTCCGGGCGGTTTCACAACTCATCCTTGCACAGAATATTTTTCTCTCGATCTCGCTACGACGTTCCTTTTGCAAGAGGCTCATAACACAAACATATCACCCGGTTCCGGCAGAAAAACATGGGGCCCGCTGCTACGTTCCAGCCCGGCAACTTTTATCTTGGCGGTTTCTCTGCAGGTTCGCTCCACATGTACCAGGGCAAGATGTTTCCCCCCGGCGCGGCCGGCAAATTCCAGACAGTTCATGATATTGCCGTGGTTTTCCACTTCCCCCTCCAGCCTGAAGGCTTCGTGGACGATCAAATCACATCCTGCAGCCAGGGTTTCCGTCTCCCTGGTCGGCCGGCCATCCCCGCTGTAAAAAATCCGGTGCGAGCTGTCAGCGATACATAAGGACAGACAACGCTGGGAATGGATGTTTTCCGCTGTACTCCAGATCGTGCCGGCAATCTCCCGGACCTGCCCCGGTTCTATTTCCACAAAATCAAGGTGGTACCTGAGCCGCGGCAGAAAGCCCGGGTAGGCAAGCTCCATGGCCGACGTAATTTTTTCCCGGGTGCCCTGCTGCCCGGCGATAACCAGCTTTTTTCTCCGGCCCATTTCCCAGAATCTGAGAAGCAACAGTGGCATACCGAAAAAATGATCACCATGAAAGTGAGAAATCCAGACCGCGTCCAGTTCGTCCTGATCGCTGCTCAGGGCAAAATAGAGATGGGGGGTGGTAAAACCGCAATCCAGCAGGAACCGCTGCCCCTTTCCCGCTGTCACATGAAGCGATGTATTGGGACAGCGTTCATCACAGGCTTCGCCAACCCCTAAAAAGTGTATTTTCATATGATGAACAAACTGAAAAAAAAGAACTTTGTCCAGTTAAAAAGCATGACACCGGCATCATAACCGGACAAAATTATCCCCATATACCCGACCAGGAGCATGCGGTTGACAGAGAGGCAAGCCGGGCAAAAAAATTGGCCTTGAACATATTGTCTGATAAAAATGAGGAAGTCAGACAGCAATTATATGGTATACTACCAAAATGGCAAATTTTTCATTCACCCAGGAAATTACGCACCTGCTCTCACAATACGATGCTCTAGCGCCGGAGGAGCAGAAACTGCTCCAGTTCATCGCGATTGTTTTCGAGCCCGCCGGCGCTGCAACCACCATCAGCTGTTTTCGGGAATTCACCGGCAGGCATGATGACGAAAGTATGCCCGGTGAGAAGCGTTCGCAATCAGCGGCGCTGCGCAAACTGCAGGAACAGGGTCTCGCGACCTGGCGCTGCCAGTGCAACCCCCTTATTGTTGAAATCATCAGCAGAAAGGCCCTGAGCGCAGGCAACTTTGCCCGCATGGCCCGCATCATCGCCAAAAATCTTCCCGTCCAGGGGCAGGCGTACGATACCCTGCTGCAGAAAGGCCAGCGCCATCTGCGGGAAATGCGCATCGGGCTGTATCTGAACGATTTCGATCATTTCAATGACCATCTGCTGCGCTATTATGACTGCCCGGAAACCTCGGAACAGCACTCGCCCCTGGTGGAGATCGTCAACAACCCGTTTGAGGCGCAGTGGTTCAGCACCCTGCCGCCCCACCTGCAGCTCCACAGCCTGCATGAAATAAGCAGAAAAAGCCTGCTCCATCTTGAATCGTTTGCCCAGCCCCTTGCCTATCTCTCCGATGAAAACATCCTGAAGATCATCCCTCCACCGGGTTGGCCCTCAGTCTATTATCTGCTTATCCTCAACCAGCTCCTACGCGCCGACATCGAGGCAGCCCGTGAAAAAATCGCCGAAGGCAAAAATTATATTGATTCCTTCGGCCTGCGGGGCTGGCTGGAATTCCTGGAGGGCCGCAACAGCGATGCCATCGCCAGCTTTCAGGAGGATCTGATCGATCTGCGCCTCAAAAAAGAGTCGAAAAACGTTTTTTTCATCGGCATGGAAGGACTCATCTTCATCCTGGCTCTGCTGAAATCAGGAGACTACAGAAAGTATCCGATCATTGCCACCTTCATCTCCACCTTGGAAACAGAGCAGAGTAATAATCCCCTGCTTCCTGCCTACAGGATTCTTCAGAAGGTGACCAAGGCAAAACTGGAAAACTTCAAGCTGGACTCCACTGCACAGATATGGCAACAGGGGGAAAAAGATGCGGTGACGGCCCTGTTCATGGGCCTAGGCAGTTTCTGGCTCAACGGCACGCTGGAATCAGCCCAGCGCCACGAACTGCATGAATTTTACATCCGGGCCAGAGAAAACGGCTACGACTGGCTGGCCATGGAATATGCTTCCCTGCTCTATCAAGCCACCGAAATCGAGTCGTATCAAGAATTCAGCCGCTCCATCTGCGGGGAATCGGCACTCACCTCTCTGCACTCCGTGCTTCCCCATGAGAAATCGTGGCAACGGGCTCTGAAGGCCCTGAATATCGTCAGCCTGGAAAATGAAGAGAATGGTCAACTCCAGTACAGAATGGTCTGGATGGTGGACTTCAAGGACGGTTTTGTTACCATTTACCCCAGGGAACAGAAGCTTACCGCCAGCGGCAAATGGAGCCAGGGACGCTCCGTGGCCTTGAAGCGTCTGTATGCCGGAGAAAATCTCTCTTTCCTCACAGAGCAGGACCAGAGAATCAGGGCAACATTACGCAAAAAGGAGTTCAGCCATGAAACATCCTTTGAATTTGACATGGATGAGACCCTGTCCGCCCTAGTCGGTCACCCCCTGCTCTTTTCCAGCACACACACCTCAGTGCCGGTTGAATTCACCAGAGGGGAACCGGAACTGCATGCCACCCAGAAAGATGACAAGGTGCTGCTGGAATTTTCCTCACCCATCGGCGACGAAAAAGTAATGGCCTTACGGGAAACCCCCACCCGCTTCCGGATTATCGAGATCTCCGAAAAACACCGCAAAATTGCGGCAATCATCGGCGACGACGGCCTTATCGTTCCGGAAGGCGCTAAAAAACAGGCCCTTGAAACCCTGGGCAATCTTTCCTCCTGTCTGACCATTCACTCTGATATCGGCGCCACCTCCAGAGAAATCGAAGAGGTACCTGCGGCGGACAAGATCATCATGCAACTGCTGCAGGTGGGTAACGGCTTCAGAGTCTCCATGCTGGTTAAGCCCTTTGCCACCGGCGGGCCCTATCTCTACCCAGGCGAAGGGGCGATGAACGTCATGGCCGAAATCAACGGCAAACGCCTGCAAACCTGTCGCAACCTTGACAAGGAGAGAGAGAACTGCACGCAGATTGAAGAAAGATGCCCGACCCTGGCCAGACTGGGCGGAATGGACGGCGAATGGTTCATCGAAGATCTGCAGGATTGCCTTGAGGTTCTTTCTGAAATCCAGAACCTGGGGGATGATGTCATCATAGAGTGGCCGGAAGGGGAAAAACTCACCATCCGGCATCATGCCTCGTTTCATGATTTCCATGTGCAGATCAGACAGAAACAGAACTGGTTTGAACTGGAAGGACAGCTCACCATCGACCAGGAAAAGGTGATGGAGATGAAAACGCTGCTGGAACTGACCCAGGCCAATTCCGGCAGATTCATTCCGCTGGGCAAAGGCGAATTTATGGCCCTGTCCCGGGAATTCCGCAAACAGCTGGATGAATTAACCTCCTTTACCGAACCCCTTGGCCAGAAACGGCGGATGCATCCCCTGGCATCCTGCGCCCTGGAAGGTTTCACGGAAAGCGGCGTTCAGTTGACCGCCGACAGCCATTGGCAGGAGCAGCTGCAGCGCATCCGGGAATCACGCTCCTTTCACAGTGACGTGCCGACAACCCTGCAGGCTGAACTACGCGAGTACCAGATTGAGGGATTCAAATGGCTGGCCCGTCTCAAACACTGGGGTGTGGGCGCCTGTCTGGCCGACGATATGGGACTGGGGAAAACCGTGCAGAGCCTGGGCATCATTCTGCAGGAGGCGACCCAGGGCCCTTCCCTGGTGGTGGCCCCCACCTCTGTCTGCATGAACTGGCAGGAGGAAATCCTCCGTTTCGCTCCCACCCTGCAGGCGGTGATCTTCGGTGGCAAAGAACGGCAACAGCTGCTTGACATTCTTGCGCCTTTTGACGTGCTTATCTGCAGCTACGGTCTTCTGCAACAGGAAACCACACTCCTTTCTTCCCGAAAATGGCAGGTCATCGTGCTGGACGAGGCCCAGGCCATCAAAAATATTGCCACCAAGCGCTCAAGGGCAGCCATGGAACTCGATGGCAATTTCAAGATGATCACCACCGGCACCCCCATCGAAAACCACCTGGGAGAACTGTGGAATCTTTTCAACTTCATCAACCCGGGCCTGCTCGGTTCCCTGGATCAGTTCAATCAGCGCTATGCCCTGGCCATTGAAAAAGACAAGGACAAGAATGCCCGGAAAAAATTAAAAAAACTGATCCAGCCCTTCATCCTGCGACGTTTGAAAAGTCAGGTCCTGGAGGAACTGCCGCCGCGGACAGAAGTCACTCTCCAGGTCAATATGAGCCCTGAAGAGACAGCCTTCTACGAAGCATTACGCTTCCGCGCCCTGGAAAAAATCGTACGCAGTGACGCCTCTCCCTCCCACCGGCATATGCAGATCCTGGCAGAAATCATGAAACTGCGGCAGGCCTGCTGCAATCCCAAGCTTGTCCAACCGGATACGACCATTCAAAGCTCCAAACTCGAGCTTTTCGGCACCATCATCACGGATCTTATCGAAAACCGCCATAAGGCCCTGGTTTTCAGCCAGTTTGCCCGGCACCTGCACATTCTCCGCGCCTTTCTCGACGAGCGCCATATCCCCTATAAATATCTTGACGGCTCCACTCCAACGCTGAAACGCCAGGAACAGGTGACTGAGTTCCAGGCGGGAGACGGCGATCTCTTCCTCATCAGCCTCAAGGCAGGCGGCCTGGGGCTCAATCTCACCGCGGCCGATTATGTTATCCACATGGACCCATGGTGGAACCCGGCGGTGGAGGATCAGGCATCGGATCGGGCGCATCGCATCGGCCAGACGCGTCCCGTGACTGTTTACCGGCTTGTGACCAAAAACACCATTGAGGAAAAAATCATCAGATTACATCATGACAAACGCGAACTGGCGGACAGCCTCCTTGAAGGCAGCGATATGAGCCATAAACTGCGGGCGGAAGATCTGCTGGAACTCCTGGGAGATTTTTAGTAATAATTATTATTTCTTTGCATTTCCCTCCGTTAATGCTATGGTGTTGAAAAAATCAACTCATTAATATAGTGGAGGAAATCATGTGTATTGAAGTGAAGAAAAAATGTGAATGCGGCGGCAGACAGGTACAGTTTCATTTGCGCGACAATATTATGGATCCCAATGTGCTGGAGCGCCTTTTCTGCCCGGTCTGTTCGGCGGACACCCCCATCAACCGGGAAACCATGCTTCAGGATAACGACTGGATCATCGAGTATGACATGACCCTTGCCAGAATGTATGGTCTCACCAGACTCTCCCTGTCAGCCGAGGAGATCAATCCGGAATTTATTTTTGATCAGGGCTATGCCACCTGGCGGGAAATGTATCCCGGTGAGTCAGAGGATATTGCCGGTGAAAGGGAGCGTATCATTGCCAGGAAAGACGAGAACCCCAAAAGGTATCTGCAGGAAATCAACGCCTGGGCCGTCAACCGAATCAGCCGCCTCAAGGAGGCGGGCTGGCGCAAGGCAATGCTCGCTTAAGAGCAGGAGGACAGATGGTCCTCACCCCTATTTTCCCTCATTCTCTCTTGACACCCGTGCAAGGGCGGGTTTATCCTGGAAGCCACAGGAAACAATCCGCCTTTGACCGATTTTTTTACAACCAGCAATGCGTCTGCCCGGGAGAGTCATCATGAAACAATCCATTCTGTTTCTTTTCTTGCTGTTTGTCCCCTTTCTTTTCTCCGCCCCCAACGTTTCCGCCCAGGCAGGCTATCTTTCCACCGCTGAGCTGAAAAAAATTCTCTCCGACAGAACCTTCCTGATAACAGCGTCGGACGATATACCGAAAAGCAGTCATATCTATTTTGCCAGTGACGGCAAATATACCATCCTCTTTCCCTCCGGTAACGTCCGCTCATCAGATACCTGGAAGATTGACGAAAATAATAACTTCTGCCTGCGTCGGGCGCGCCGCTCGGGAAGCGGTACGGACTATATCTCCCATTGCGGCAAGGTATCCCTGGCCGGAGCCAATGCCTTGACTCTCTACAATGAAAAGGGTGATCCGTATAAGATTCTGCAGTTAGTGGGCAACGGCGACCTGCTTAAGTAATTAGCCAAATAACTAATCAGCCCGAGGAGAATGCCGTCCAACCCAGCAATGATGTGTCCCCGCATCGTCCCATCGCCACAGGCAACCCCGCAGACGACCCATCCTGCCTCCTTATTCCCCTGACACAAAGTTCAGACAACCTGATTGCGGTAGATTTTGCGTTGATACCCTAATCGAGGTTCGAGAAGAGTGCCTAAGGTGCGCAAATTGCTCTTGTGCCCTTGTGGTGGGTATCTTGTGCCCCTAGTGGGTATAAACTACTTGAAGTTGCGGCGCGGTCTAAGCAGAAAAACCATTCATTTAAGGCACTTAAAGTACTTAAAGTATTTTAGGCACTCAAACTGGCAACAAGCAAGAATCCGGGATGGTGGCATAACATTGGAATTACGTCACGACCTCGGGAGTTCTGAAGTTTCTTGTTGGCAATTACCGGCTACATGGTATATCTGTCTTATTTCAAGTTGAAACGTTAGGCGTCATGGGTAAGATAGGAGAAAAAACATGGAACGTCTCGTTGGGAGACATACCATCAGACGAAGGCTCATTTTTATCACCATACTGTTTATGGTGTTTGGCGGCCTGCTGCTGCCTGATTACTCATGGCAGATATTTTCCCTGAAAAAGAAACTCATGGCCCTGGAGCAGTTTCATAGTTTTTTAGACGATGTACTGGAGTTACGCCGGTATGAGAAAAATTTCCTCTTCGGAATAGGGACCGACAACGTCTCCCCCATTTTAGTTTTTCTGTCCAAGATCCAATCACATATCGCCATCCTGGAGGATGACATTCTTGAAGTTACGGACAGGCAGGAATATGATAATTTTCTCGGCACCTTCTACCAATACAAGGAAATATTCAGGAAATACAGTTACTCCGCCGAGATAGACTCCCTGGGGATCAGGGAATCAGGCCGGGACATGGTGGAGTTCGCCGAGAAGCTGGTCAAACGCAAGCATGACCGCCTGCACAGCAGCCTCGAACTGCTCTTTTACCGATTTGTCAGCATCACGGGCACCCTTTTCTTTACCCTTATTCTCATCTTCCAGCTGCAGGTCAGGAACGTATTGAAACGCATCGCCTTTGTCCAGAAGGCTACACGTGACGTGGCCAATGACAAATTCACCCCCATTGCCGATAACGCTAAAATACAGGATGAGATCTCCGTCCTGATTATTAACTTCAACAAGATGGTCGCCGAGATCGATGCCAGAAAGGAACAGCTGGTGCAATCCCGCAAGCTGGCCGCCATCGGCACCTTCTCCTCCGGTATTGCCCACGAATTAAACAACCCCCTTAACAACATTTCCCTGTCAGCAGATACCCTGATGGAAGAATACGGTGCCCTTTCCGAAACAGAGACAAAAGAGATCATTGCCGACATCATCAGCCAGACGGAGAGGGCCTCCGGGGTTGTCAAGAACCTGCTCGATTTTTCCCGGGACAAAGCTCCATCCTCCGTACCGCTCCGCATCAAGGACGTAGTGGAAGCCTCCCACAAGCTCATCGCCAACCAGCTGATGATCAACGCCATCTGGTTTGAAAATTATATCCACGAGGATCTCCCCCTCGTCATGGGTGATATGCAGAAACTGCAGCAGGTATTCATCAACTTGTTCGTCAACTCCATCCAGGCGATGCCCCAGGGGGGGGGGCTCATTTACCTCAATGCCAGACTCGCACCGAACAACTTGCTCAAGATAAACGTCATCGATACGGGACCGGGCATACCGCCGGAGATTATCGGCCATATTTTCGATCCTTTTTACACCACCAAGGAAGTCGGTGCCGGCACCGGCCTTGGCCTTTCCATTGTTTACGGTATTATCAAAAAACATGGGGGCTATGTTGAAGTAAAGAGTGAAGTGAATATCGGGACAAAATTTACAATCTATCTGCCCATAGCGGCAAACCAGGAAAAACAGCAGGGAAATCAAGATGAAAGCCGCCATAATTGATGATGAGGAGATGGCCTGCCGCCATATCAAACGCGTTCTTGACGCAGAAGGATTTGAAGTGGAATATTTTCTGGACGGCCATTCCTTTTTGCAGAGACTTGGCCAGCAAACTTTCCCTATTGTGTTTATCGATCTGCATCTACCGGACATACACGGCATGGAAATTCTCACCCAGGTCAAAAGCAGATTTGAAGATACGGAGGCGATCATCATAACCGGCAACGCCTCAATTGAAACAGCGGTGGATGCCATCAAGGCTGGCGCCTTCCATTACATCACCAAGCCCTTCAAGCGTCATGACATTAGGCTGCTGGCCAACACGGCCAGAAAAAAAATCGAACTGCTTGAGGAAAACCGTGCTCTCCGTCAGGCCTTGAGCAACGGCGGCACCATTTCCGGCTTTGTCGGTTCCAGCCCGGCCATGCAGGAGGTCTTCGCCATGATCAATAAAGTGGCCATGGTCAACTGCAATGTCCTGCTGCAGGCGGAGACCGGTACCGGCAAACAGATGGCAGCCAGATCCATCCATTCCCTGAGTCCCAGAAAAGAAAATGCTTTCATCGCCTTCAACTGCGGCGGGTTTGCCGAAGAACTCATCGCCAGTGAACTGTTCGGCCATGAGAAAGGCGCCTTTACCGGCGCCACCGCCACCAAAATCGGCCTGCTCGAAACCGCTTCAGAAGGCACCGTATTTTTAGACGAGATAGGCGAGATGCCCCTGTCCATGCAGGTCAAACTGCTGCATGTACTGCAGGAAAGACAGATTTTCAGGGTGGGCGGCACCAAGGCCATTGATCTGGATATCCGCATCATCGCCGCCACCAACAAGGACCTGAAAAAGGAGGTCGAGGCGGGTTCATTCCGGGAGGACCTCTTTTACCGCCTCAACGTGGTCACCATCCGTCTGCCCAAGCTCACGGAAAGAAAAGACGATATCCCGCTGCTGATCAGCCATTTTATCGAGAAATTCGGCCTTGCCTTCAGCAAGGACATCAGGCAGATCTCCCCCCAGACCCTTGATATCCTTCTGCATTATCATTATCCCGGCAATGTCCGCGAACTGGAAAACATCATCCAGCGGGCGGTGGCGCTGGCCGAGGGGGAAAGCATCCAGGTCCGTGACCTGCCGGCTGATCTCAGAAAACTGGCTTTTACCACCTTCGAGGGCGAGGACCTGCTCTCCCTGGAAACCATGGAAAAACAGCATATCTCCAAGGTTCTTGATATTACGGGCAACAACCGCAAGCTGAGCAGTGAGATTCTCGGCATTCCCCTCACCACCCTGTGGCGGCGCCTGAAAAAATATGGGCTCAGCAAAAAATGATGACTTTGTAAAAACTGAAAATTTACCACAGAGAGCACGGAGCCCACAGAGCTAACTGACTGTAATAAAAATTATTTCTCTGTGATCTCTGTGTGCTCTGGGGTGGAAAAAAACTCTTTACCCGCAAGGGGCATAAATACGAAACAGCCAAAAGGTCATAAAGACTGACGGCAAGCCTTTTAATTTTTATCCGGATACCGCAAGGAGAGGAAAATCGCCGCTATGGCCGCTTATCTTGTCGTAAAAGGGTGAACATCATTGACTGGGATAGATTCAAAGAATACCTGAAGGTAACGCCTGCCATCATTGCCAAGTTCGGTGGCAGACATATCGCCCGTGGCGGAGAAACAATGACCCTTGAAGGCCCGGAGGAAAAGCGCAGAGTCGTATTGATCGAATTCCCCAGCATGGAGCAGGCGAAAAAATTTTATAACTCAGCCGAATACCAGCAGGCCAGAAAACTCAGAGAAGGTGCGGCCGAGGGCGAGATGCTGGCTTTGGACGGCTTACTTTAGCTCATACCAGCCCCTGTTTCTCAGCCATGCCTTGCAACAACCCCCTTGCCAGCATCATGGTATTCATGTTACCAATATACGCATTACAGGTGACTTTACGCCCATACCGGGCGTTCAATCTATCAAGCCTCACCAGCCTTAAAGGCACCCCGGTCTGGTCGCTGAGTTCGAAGAATGGTACTTTGCCCTGCCCCGTCAGGAGTCGGCCGGAGGCTGCATCTGTGCCCCTCCCCTGATAACCGGCGTGATCGTTTCTGCCCGGCGGGGCGTATTGAATCCGCTCTCGACCCCACTCCTTTGTCGATAAAAACTTTTATGTACGGCCATGGATAGATCCATTGACTCGTGCTGCTCATGCAGACCCATCTTGCCGCAACAGACTCAACCAAGAGGGACCGCCGACTGCCCGCGCATCCCCCCGTCTGTTTCATACCAGACCATTACAAAATATTGCATAACCTTAAGAGGTGATAAATGAAGCTCTACTCCTATCTTACCGGACCAGATGATGAAACATTCTGCAAAAGAGTATGTGCCAAGCTTAACGACGGCTGGGATCTATACGGCAATCCGACCCTGACCTTTGACGGGAAAAATGTCATTGCCGGTCAAGCAGTTGTTAAAGTGGTGGAAGGAAAATTTCATAACGAAATCGATATAAAGCAAATGTGATTGACTGACCCGGTTTGAGGAACACAGAAATGAAGTCCTCCAGATGTTTGACGAACGCTTTGTCCGCATGTGGCGGTTCACCTGGTGGGTTGCTCCTCCTCATTCTGGCATGGCAATATGCATGTCTTCCAGATGCTTTTCTCCGCCGGCACCCGCAACGACTTGCCCCTGACCCATTCCTGGATGAGTGAGGAGGATGCAAAAAAAGGCAGGGAGACTGATTAATTTTTCCTCAAACTGAGGGGACTGAATTTTTTTCGCGGTTTTGGCGAAAATCATTCTGTCCCCGGCTTTGGGAAAACCAGATGGATTCCGGGTCGCGCTTTGCTTGCCCGGAATGACGGGCTCGGTTGTATGTACGAACAAAAAGAATCTTTTGCACAGGCAAAAAAGTTGGATAAAACCCCTCAGGGTGATATGATCCGTTAAAATTGCAGAACCCAACTCTTCTTTGATTACCATTTGCAATGCCATGTCGGACTGGTACATCATGAACTCTTCTGAAAGACACCGAACCGCGGGCGAATACGTTGAGTGGCTTCGCCTCGCCCTCCACGAACGCGAAATCCCCGCTAACGATCGTGTCCGTGCCGCGGCATCTTGCCTGGCAATCGCGCAGGATCACCATCACGCAATTGTGGTGCTGATCGAACATCGTTTGTACGCCTCAAGTTTTGCTCTGCTACGTATTGCATTCGAAGCATACTTGCGAGGAGAATGGCTCGCACTATGCGCGAAAGACTCGGAAATTCGCCGCTTCCTAAAGGGTTGGGAGCCACCACGCGTCGATACTCTGCTTCATGACCTGGAGGAACCCCCTGCTTTCTCGGAGCAAGTACTTTCAAATGTTAAACAGAAACTCTGGAGTGTTATGTGTGCCTACACCCATACTGGTGGCCTCCATGTTCAGCGTTGGAACACGGTTGAAGCAGTCGAACCAGCATATGCCCCCGAAGAAGTCGATGAAGTCTTAACCTTTGCTGAAATCATTGCGTCGTTGTCAGTAATAGGAGTTGCCAACTTGGCTCAAGACGAAGATCTCGCCAATTCTGTGTTTCAACGTTTCATATCACGAACAGCATGAGACAAACTTTTGCTAGATAAGAGCATGCGGCAGGACGTTCAACTCGGACCTGTAAGGAAAGGCAAATTTATGACCACTACCCTCCATATCACCAGCGGCGATATCGCCGGCAGTAACCTTGCCAAGTGCGGCCTGGGCGGTGAGGTATTTGTCTGGCACGACATCCTCTATGATGGCCCCAGAAATCCCGGCTGGCCAACGGATGATACCCTTATTGCCCGGGCCTGGTTCCTTGGACAGGCAACCCGCGGCGGCCTGGATCGGGAGCATATTCTGCGCACATTGCAGAATCAGTACCGCAAAATCGCCACCGCCACAGAATATGAACGAATTGTCCTGTGGTTTGACGCCTGCCTGTTTGATCAATCAATGCTCGCCCACATTCTTACCTGTATGCTGTATCAGGGCATCCGGCAGGCAGAGCTTCTCTGTGTAGATGCATTTCCCGGCATCGTGCCCTTCAACGGGCTGGGCCAGCTTGAGCCGGGGCAGCTCGCTTCGCTGTATGACAGGCGGCAGCCGGTCACGGATGAACAGTTCCATTTTGCTGAGGTGGTGGATAAGGCCTTTGCCACCCAAGACCCAATGCTCCTTGCCGAATTGTCACGCAGCATAGATCCCCCCCTGCCGTGGATTCCCGCCGCCGTGAGCCGCTGGCTTAAGGAACAGCCCGATCCCACAACCGGGATGGGGAGGCTTGAAGCCCTGGCCCTGCAGGCTATCCGCGGGGGATGCACGACGCCTGCCGAGATTTTCTCCGCCGTGGCAGCCGCTGATACACCGCCGCAATATTGGGGCGACATCACCCTGTGGGCCAAGATCAACGGGCTGGCGGATCGCAATCCCCCTCTGGTGCGGATCGACGGCCCGATCTCACGGCTGCCGCAATGGGAAGGCATAGCGGATCTGCAACGCTTCCGAATCACCAGCCTGCCTAACAAGGCGGATGCATAGATCCTTGACAGCGCGGCTGATTTGCGATGTTATAAAGGAACAACATTTACCACGGAAAGCACAAATTCCACAGAGCTGACTGATTATAATAAAAACGTTCTCTGTGCTCTCTGGCTCTCTGTGGTAAAAAAGTAAGCGATGACAGCAACCCTAATTAATCCAGCCCAAGGAGACTTACGATGGTCAGAGTAGGAACCTTTAATCTCAACAATCTCTTTTCCCGCTATAATTTCCTAGCCGAAATAGCTGACATACCCGGTGAGGACCCCGGCGGGATCACCTTGACCTTCGAAAGCTCGGTCGTCAAGGTGCGCACCTTTATGGGGCGGCTGGTCAAGGCCAAAAAACAAGATGATACGGTGGAAATCGCCAGGCGGATTGTCCAGGTGATGAATGCCGATGTCCTGGCGGTCCAGGAAGTCGAACACATAGAAATCCTTAAACAGTTCAACCAGGAGTATCTGCAGAGCCTCTATCCGTACATCGCCCTGGTGGAAGGTAACGATCAACGACTCATTGATGTGGGCATCATGTCGAAGCTGCCCATCGGCATGATCGTCTCCCACCAGACAGCTACCCATCCGGAAAAACCGGATGAGAGGGTTTTCAGCCGGGACCTGCTGCAGGTGGAGATCCTTGACAACAAGAGAAAAAAACTTTTCACCCTCTATAATACCCATCTAAAAAGTCACTACGTGCCGTATTGGGAGGATCAGGTTCAGGGCGCAATGAACGCCAATAACCGGCGGCGGCGGCAAGCGGAGACGATTTCGAGAATCATCAGCCACATGGAACGGCCGAACAGCAAATTCGTGCTCACTGGCGACATGAATGACGGGCAGGACTCCCCATTCCTGCTGCCCATGCTGATGGCAGATAACCAGCCGCTGATCAATGCCCTGCAAAACCCGGCAGAGACTCGCCCACCCAAGGCCGAATCAACCGGCCAAGGACCCGGGCCGCAGACCACCGCCTGGACCCACCGGTTTAATCCGCCGGGCTCGGCATTGCCCGAGTACCAGCTCTTTGACCAAATCTGGCTAAGTCCTGCTCTGGCAGGCCGTTTCGCCAATCCGACCATCGACCGCCGGACCAAACATGGCGGAGATGGCAGTGACCACGATCCGGCCTGGATTGACCTGGACCTTTGATCGGCCTGAACAGTATAAGGGAATCGGCAATTCTAAATATACCGGTTGTCGAGTCTCAAAGCGCCTTCAAAAAATCTATGGCTAGCCACGGTCTGACGCCCCAGCATCTTTACGACCAGGCGGCATTCTATGCCCAGTTTACCGATGTGACGCCAATGTCATTAACTTAAGCCTTTTCGCCGGTTGCCTGAGCCCAGGTTCGTCATTCCGGCGAAGGCCGGAATCCAGGTAGTTACGACAATTCTGGACCCCGGCCTTCGCCGGGGTGACGACGAGTGTAGTCAGTTTTTCT
>JAHILF010000020.1 GCA_018897105.1 Pseudomonadota bacterium | reverse complement strand
GAAAAACTGACTACACTCGTCGTCACCCCGGCGAAGGCCGGGGTCCAGAATTGTCGTAACTACCTGGATTCCGGCCTTCGCCGGAATGACGAACCTGGGCTCAGGCAACCGGCGAAAAGGCTTAAGTTAATGACATTGGATATAGAATAGTAAACAAATCTTATGAGAAATTCTCAGGCATTAACCAGGAGAAATTAATCGGACTGACAGTCGCAGAATATCTTGGCGAAGATGTCTTTCAGCACGCTATTAAGCCTCACTTGGACAGATGCCTGCAGGGTGAAATTATCAACTATCAAGAGTGGTTTGACTACCCAACATTAGGAAGGAGATGTGTTGATGTAACCTATTCCCCTTACAGGGATATGAAAAATCGCATCGTCGGAGTGGTGTCAAACACCAGAGACATTACCGAGCGCAAGCGCCTTGAGGCCGAGGCCATGAAGGCCAGAAATCTTGAGTCCCTTGGCGTCCTGGTCGGCGGTATCGCCCATGATTTCAATAATCTGCTTCAGGGGCTTTTGGGCAATCTCACGCTTGCCAAGATGTTCACTCCGCAATCAAATAAGGCCTTCCAGGTTCTGGAAAACGCTGAACAGGTGTATCGATTAGCCACCATGCTCACCAGCCAACTCATTGCCTTCTCTTCTGGAGGGTTCTCACATCTGATAAATATCCAGCCGGCAAGCCACATCAGGGAGGTGGTAACTTCTACCTTGGGCGATTCTGGCCTTGTGGCCGAATTCGATCTGGCCAATGACCTCTGGCTCATCAATGTTGATCCTGCCCAATTCCGTTTAGTCATCAAACACATAGTGCTGAACGCCATGGATGCCATGTCCTTAAGATCAGACGGCAAGATCAAGGTAAAGGCCACCAATGAACCCTTACGGTCGACTGCTGAAAAGCCTCCAACCCTTGCCCCCGGTAACTACGTAAAGATCTCGATCCAGGACCAGGGCTGTGGAATCAGCAGCGAGGACCTGCCCCGCATCTTCGATCCCTATTTTTCCACCAAACAGCCTGGTTGCCAGAAGGGTATAGGCCTCGGACTTGCCCTGTGCGATACGATCATCCGCAAGCAGGGCGGAGCGATCATCGTGAAGTCGAAACCAGACAAAGGAACCACCTTTCATATCCACCTCCCAGCCATTGTGATTGCTGCCAAATAGACGGAGGCAACAAAGGATCAGAAAACCCAAGAGCCTCGAATTCTCCTTATGGGGCTAACCCCCATCTCCGCAAGCGGGAACAACGAAGCATGAAAGTTCGCGGGGTAGGAGCCGGCCTTGCCCGCGACCGTTGGCATTGCCAAAACGCCGTTATCGCGGGCAAGGCCGGCGGTGCAGTGATCGTGGATAAGTACCCATGCGCTTGAAGTTGAATGTGCAGCTTAAACTCAGTGGATTTTTGTCTTGACTCAGGGGTCCACTTTATTATTCCAATATTTCCGGACGATTTGTCTCCCATTGGCTTGCCGCCAGATCTTCACCATGACCAAATAATACGGGTCATTCTGACTCATTCTTCCTTGTTCGATGTTTCATTTTGTCTTCGTGCCTGTTAAGGGCCTGCTGCGCATGCTTTGCGAGCCCGATGCCTCCCTGAGTTGTTATCGAAAAAAACTTCACTGCCTTGGTTTGAGTCATGTTGCCCCATTACATTTTTTCAAAAAAACAGATAATTTATTGATTTTATTAAGTATTATTTTGTGGCACGCGAGTTGCTAATATGGAAGGCTAAACGTTGTTTGGATCCAAAGTGAGGCAATGGAGCAGTAGTACAACTAATTATCTCAAAAAAGGAAGGTAACATCATGGCAGTACGCGAACAAGTTTACGGATTTTTCATTCCCAGCGTAACCCTCATCGGTATTGGTGCTCACAAAGAAATTCCCGCCAAGATCAAAGCCCTGGGCGGCAGCAAACCCCTGGTCGTCACCGACAAGGGTATCACCGGCGCAGGCATCACCAAAAAAATCACCGACCTTCTGGCAGCAGCCGGCATGGATTTCGTTGTTTACGACGACACCATTCCGAACCCCACTGACAATAACGTCCATGCGGGTGTAGAAATTTACAAGAAAAACAAATGCGACAGCCTAATCACCCTGGGCGGCGGCAGCTCCCATGACTGCGGTAAAGGTGTAGGCCTGGTTATTGCCAATGGCGGCAAAATTCACGATTTCGAAGGCGTGGACAAATCGACCAAACCCATGCCTCCCTACGTTGCAGTAAACACCACAGCGGGAACCGCTTCTGAAATGACCCGTTTCTGCATCATCACCGACACCAGCCGCAAAGTGAAGATGGCAATCGTTGACTGGCGTGTCACTCCCGGGATCGCCCTCGATGATCCGCTGCTGATGATGGGTATGCCGCCCGCACTGACTGCCGCCACCGGTATGGACGCTCTGACCCATGCTGTTGAGGCTTATGTTTCCACCATCGCCACCCCGATGACCGACTCCGCTGCGGAAAAGGCCATTGAGCTGATTGCTCAGCACCTGCGCCCCGCAGTGGCAAACGGCAGCGACATCGTTGCCCGTGAAGGTATGTGTTACGCCCAGTACCTGGCCGGTATGGCCTTCAACAACGCCAGCCTCGGCCACGTTCATGCCATGGCCCATCAGCTCGGCGGTTTTTACGACCTGCCCCATGGCGAGTGCAATGCCATCCTTCTCCCCCATGTTGAGAAATTCAACCTGATCGCCAAAATTGACCGTTTCGTCAAAATCGCCCAACTGCTGGGTGAGAACGTTGAAGGTCTTGCTCCCCGCGATGCAGCGGAACTGGCTCTGGTTGCCATCAAGAAACTGTCCGCCGACGTCGGCATCCCGGACGGACTGATTGCCCTCGGCAAACGCTATGGCAAGGATGTAAAGGAAGAAGATATCGCCACCATGACAGGTAATGCTCAGAAAGACGCCTGTGGTTTCACCAATCCCCGTTGTCCGAAAGATGCAGACGTTGCAGCCATCTACAAAGCAGCACTGTAATTACCAAAACGGACATCTTTACATATCAGGGAGCGGGCTTTCGCCCGCTCCCTGATTCGCAGGGATTTAAACAGTAAAAGGGCAAATAAAGGCGGCAAGCAAGAATATGAACGTAATCAATTTAACATCATCATGTAACTCTGATTTCGTCAGACAGGTGGAAGAGGAGAGCGGCCAGCAGCTCAGCCTCTGTTATCAGTGCGGTAAATGCACGGCAGGATGTCCCTATACGACCGAATACGACATCCCGGTCAGCCAGATCATGCGCCTGACCCAGGCGGGACAGAAGGAGCTGGTGCTCAAGTCAAAATCTCTCTGGCTCTGCGCCACCTGCGAATCCTGCACCGCCCGTTGTCCCAACAAAATCGACGTGGCCCGCATTATGGACGTACTGCGCCATATGGCTCGCCGCGAAGGCTATGGCGGAGTAAAGACGGTAAAAACCTTCTGGGATTCTTTTCTGCATTCCGTCCAAAAAAATGGCCGGGTGTTTGAAGTAGGCCTGCTGGCAAATTACATATCCCATACAGGAAGATTCTGGACGGATATGGGTCTTGGCCCCATGATGCTGCCCAAGGGCAAGATACATCTCAAACCGTCCGCCATGCAGGGCAAAGAAGAGGTCGCTAAAATTTTTCGTCGCTATACAGAGGAGTCGTCAAAATGAGCGTTTCTTTAACTTACGCATACTATCCCGGCTGTTCAAGCACCGGGACATCCATAGAATATGACATGTCCAGCCGCGCCATCTGCGCTGCTCTGGACATTACGCTGACCGATGTCCCCAACTGGAGCTGCTGCGGTTCCACCCCTGCTCATACTGTTGACCACACCCTGTCGTCCGCCCTTTCCGCCCGCAATCTGTGCCAGGTGGCCTCCATGGGTCTGACCGCGGCTGTGACCCCTTGTCCCAGCTGTCTGTCCAACCTCAAGACGGCACAACACCGCATGAAAAATGACAGTTTCCGGGAAAAGGTCAGCAAACTGCTGGACAAACCGGCCGACATCACCGTTGAGACCAAATCGGTGCTGCAGATACTGGTGGAAGATTACGGTATCGAGAAAATCAAGGCAAAAGTGACAAAGCCCCTGACGGGTCTCATCGTTGCCGCCTATTACGGCTGCATCATGAACCGGCCGGCCGAAATCATGAACTTTGACGACCGCGAACATCCCATGGCCATGGACAACATCATGACAGCCCTGGGCGCAACCGTTGTGCCGTTCCCGCTCAAGGTGGAGTGCTGCGGCGCATCATTCGGCATCCCGCGCAAGGATGTGGTCATGCGGCTTTCCGGCAAGCTGCTGGACACGGCCAAAGAAATGGGCGCCATGGCCCTGGTCACTGCCTGTCCCCTGTGCCAGATGAATCTGGACATGCGGCAGGAACAGATCAACAGCGCCAATGGCTCAAAGCATCATATGCCGATTTTCTACTTTACCCAGCTTATGGGATTGGCCTTCGGCCTTTCAGAAAAAGAACTGGGCATTGACAAGCTCTGCGTGAATCCCCGCTCAGTGATAAATGCTCTCGGCATGGAAGGGGATTCCAAGGAGAAGTCTCAATGAAAATCGGAGTTTTTGTCTGTCATTGCGGCAGCAATATCGAAGGTACAGTTGACACCGCAGCAGTAGCAGCGGCAGCCAGGGAATTTCCCGGCGTGGCCTTTGCGACCGATACCATGTACACCTGCTCCGAACCGGGACAGGAGGAAATCGTTAACGCCATCAAGGAACATCAGCTCGATGGCGTGGTCGTAGCATCCTGTACGCCGCGCATGCACGAACAGACATTCCGCCGCACCGTGGAACGTGCCGGACTGAACCGTTATCTCTTTGAGATGGCCAACATCCGCGAGCATGTTTCCTGGATCGGCAAAGATCGCGAAGCCAACACCAACAAGGCGACCGAACTGGTGCGCATGGCCGCCTCAAAACTGCTGCACAACCGACCGCTTCTTTCCAAACAGTTCGACATCAATAAACGCGTGCTGATCATCGGCGGCGGAGTGGCTGGAATCCAGGCGGCTCTGGATTGTGCGGAAGGTGGTCTTGAAGTGATTCTGGTGGAAAAGACCACTACCATCGGCGGCAAGATGGCAAAACTTGACAAGACCTTTCCCACGGTTGACTGCTCCTGCTGTATCCTCGGTCCGCGCATGGTTGACGTGGCCCAGCATCCCAATATCACCCTGTATGCCTACTCGGAGATTGAAGAGGTCAGCGGTTATGTGGGCAACTTTGAAGTCAAGGTGAAAAAGAAGGCCACCTATGTCGACTGGGATAAATGCACGGGCTGCGGCATCTGCATGACAAAATGCCCCAGTAAAAAGGCCACGGATTTTTTTAACGAAGGCATCGGCAAGACGACCGCCATCAATATCCCTTTTCCCCAGGCCATCCCGAAAAAGGCCAAGATCGATGCTAATTTCTGCATGAAACTACAGAAGGGCAAATGCGGCATCTGCGCCAAGGTCTGCCCGTCCGGATGCATTGACTTCACCCAGCAGGATGAATTTGTCACCGAAAAGGTCGGCGCCATCGTTGCGGCCACGGGTTTCGATCTGTTTGACTGGACCGTTTACGGCGAATATGGCGGCGGACGCTATCCGGATGTCATTACCTCCCTGCAGTATGAGCGCATGCTGTCAGCCTCCGGACCCACCGGCGGCCATATCAAGCGTCCTTCGGACGGCAAGGAACCGAAAAACGTGGTTTTCATCCAGTGCGTGGGTTCCCGGGACAAATCCGTGGGACGTCCGTACTGCACCGGTTTCTGCTGCATGTATACCGCCAAGCAGGCCATCCTGACCAAGGACCACCTGCCCGAGGCCCAAACCTATGTCTTTTATATGGATATCCGGGCTACGGGGAAAAATTACGACGAGTTCACCCGCCGGGCCATGGAAGAATACAATGCCAAATATATCAGAGGCCGGGTCTCCATGATCTATCCCAAGGGCGACAGTCTGCTGGTACGCGGCGCCGACACCCTGATGGGAACGCAGGTTGAAGTTGATGCAGACCTGGTCGTGCTGGCCGTTGGCGCCGATTCGTCAGCAGGCGCCGCGGGACTGGCGGAAAAACTGCGCATCTCCTACGACTCGTACGGCTTTTACATGGAAGGCCATCCGAAACTCAAACCGGTGGAAACAAACACTGCCGGTGTTTATCTGGCCGGGTGCTGCCAGGGGCCGAAGGACATTCCCTCCTCGGTCGCCCAGGGCAGCGCCGCAGCATCCAAGGTGCTGGGGCTCTTCTCCAAGGACAAGCTGGCAAGCGATCCACAGGTTTCCGTGGTGGACATCAAACGCTGCATCGGTTGCGGCAAGTGCATAAAAACCTGCCCATTCGGCGCCATCAAGGAGATTGACTTCCGTGGCATGAAAAAGGCCGAAGTCATTGAAACAGTATGTCAGGGCTGCGGTATCTGCACCTCAACCTGTCCCCAGGGAGCGGCCCAACTCCAGCATTTTACCGACAACCAGATTCTTTCGGAGGTTAACGCCCTATGCCAGTTTTAAAAGGTAAGGAGCTTCGTATTGTAGGTTTTCTCTGTAACTGGTGCTCCTACGGCGGCGCCGATACCGCGGGTGTGGGACGCTTTAATCAGCCCACTGACCTGCGCATTATCAGGGTTCCCTGTTCCGGCAGGATCGATCCCCTGTTTATCATGAAAACCCTGCTGAACGGCGCAGACGGCGTGTTGGTCTCCGGTTGCCATCCCCGTGACTGCCACTATGCGGAAGGAAACTTTTATGCCCGCAGAAGGCTTGAGGTGCTGCACAGATTTCTGCCCATCCTCGGTATTGAACCGGGCAGATTCGAATATACCTGGGTCTCGGCATCGGAAGGCCAGCGGTGGCAGCAGGTGGTGACCCGGTTTACAGAACAGATTCACAAACTCGGTCCGGCCCCGAAAATAGCAGGACCAGCGGCCTCGGAGACACTGAGGCAGATGGAAGCAGCCCTCTAAGCTCTGCGCCTCAAAGGAGAACCAGTGAAATACCAACAAGAACTAAAAGACAGCATCAGAAAGGCCCTGCCGGGTCTTGATGTGGTTATAGCCTGGAGCGCGGGATATGATCCCCTGCATGCCACCCCCCACTTCATCCGCCGGGAAGAAGATATCGACCGGCTTGAGATAGGACCGTTCAGTGTGCATAATCTGGCAACCTATCTCCCCGGTTTGCGCGGCAAGAAGGTCGGCATTGTGGTCAAGGGCTGCGACAGCCGTTCCGTCATTGAACTGCTGCAGGAAAATCTGATCAACCGGGAAGAGGTCACCATTTTCGGTTTCCCCTGTACCGGCGTGGTAGACCAGACAAAAATACGCAAGGCCCTGGGTCATACCGGCAAGGTTGATTTTTGTCAGATAGCGTCCCAGACGGTCGTCATCGGCTTAGGCGGCGAGGAGCATAAGCTGCGTCTTTCCAAGGTGCTGGCCGACAAGTGTTTTTCCTGCCAGTACCCCAATGCCCTGATCTCCGACCATTTTGTGGGGGAGAAGATCAGCCCCTCCGTTCAGACTGAAGGCGACGACGACCTGGAGGCCTTTGAAAAAATGCCGATGGACGAACGTTTCGCCTTCTGGCAGAAGGAAATGGACCGCTGTATCCGTTGTTACGCCTGCCGCAACGCCTGCCCCATGTGCGTTTGCCGCGACCATTGTCTGGCCGAAAGCCGCGACCCGCACTGGTTGAGCCAGGAAGACAGTGTCCGTGACAAATGGATGTTTCAGCTTATTCATGCCTATCATCTGGCCGGACGATGCACCGAGTGTGGTGAATGCCAGCGGGCCTGCCCCATGGATATTCCGCTGCTCCTGCTGAAGAAAAAAATGAACAAGGAAATCAAAGAACTATTTCAATATGAGGCGGGAGTTGACCCTGAAGCTACTCCGCCCCTGCTCTCCTTCAAGATGGAAGAAGAGAATATCAATGAGAGGGAATGGTAATGGCGAAGGTCCAATTCATTAAATCAGCGGATGTGAAGCCCTGGCTGGCCGAACTGGCAAAGGAACACAGGGTCTTTGCCCCGAGTTATGACGGTGAGGCATTGCTTTTCCGTCCCTTTGACCTGGAGCAGGAGATTATCCTTGACCGTGCAGCCACCATGCCGCCCAAAAAGACGGTCTTCCCCCAGAGTGAAAAGCTGGTTGATTTCACCTACAGTAAAGATCCGGAAAATCTGAGCAGGGTCAAAATCGACGCCAGGGAAACCCTGCCCGAAGGGAGTACGGTGGTCTTTGGCAGCCGGCCCTGTGACGCACGCGGTTTCACCATGTTTGACCGGGTCTATCTGTCCGATAAAAACACCGATATCTACTACCAGGCCCGCAGGAAGAACACGCTGTTCATTACCCTGGCCTGCAGGACAATCGAAAACACCTGTTTCTGCAACTGGGTGGACAGCGATCCCTGTGATCCAACCGGCTCCGATGTGCTGGCTATTCCGATGAACGACGGCTATCTGCTGGAGTCCGTGTCTGAGCAGGGCGAAAAACTGCTCAACTCAAAACTGCTGGCCGACGGATCATCCAGAAAAGTCGAAGCAGACAAAATCTGTCAGGAGATCGCCGGCTCCATAAACAACACCAAAGACCTGTCCCAGGCTCCGGCAAAACTCCTGGCCGTCTTTGACAACATGCAATTCTGGGAAGAAGTTTCGGCAAAATGTCTCAGCTGTGGGGCCTGCACCTATCTCTGCCCCTCCTGTTATTGTTTTAACATCACCGATGAAACCAACGGCATGAAAGGGAAACGGCTCAGGTCATGGGACAACTGCATGTCAGCCCAGTTCACCATGGAAGCAAGCGGTCACAATCCGCGCCCCACCAAGGCACATCGGCTGAAAAATCGGGTTGGCCACAAGTTCAGCTATTATCCCACCATCCATGGGGGAGTGATCTCCTGCTGCGGCTGCGGCAGATGCATCAAGAGCTGCCCTGCCGGCATAGACATTCGCGAAATCGTGCTGAAGGCCATTGATTTTGAGCCTGCAGCGGTTGAGGAGTAAGACATGACCAAAAATATTTATCTACCGGAAATGGCGACCATTCAGGAAGTTATCCGGGAAACGCATAATATCATGACCTTCAGGGTCACCCTGAATAACCCGGAAGCCATGAAAAATTTCTCCTTCAAGCCGGGTCAGGTGGGACAGGTCTCCTCCTTCGGCACCGGCGAGGCCACCTTTGTCATCAATTCGCCGCCCACGCGCATGGATTATCTGCAGTTCAGCGTCATGCGCACCGGCGAAGTGACCAGCAAACTGCATTCCCTCAAGGCCGGCGATCAGATCGGCGTACGCGCACCCCTTGGCAATTCGTTTCCCTATGAGGATATGAAGGGCAAAGATATTGTCTTTGTCGGCGGCGGCATCGGCATGGCGCCCCTGCGCACTCTGCTGCTGTTCATGCTCGACAACCGGGCTGATTACGGCAAAATCACCCTGCTCTATGGGGCACGTTCCCCGGTTGACATGGCCTACAGCTATGAATTGCAGGACTGGCTGGATCGCGATGATCTGGATACCTATCTGACCATCGACGCCCCATACGAGGGATGGCAACACAAAGTGGGTCTCATTCCCAACGTGCTGCTCGATATAGCGCCAAGCCCGGGAAACAGCGTGGCCATCACCTGCGGCCCGCCGATCATGATCAAGTTTACCCTGCAGGCCCTGGAAAAGCTCGGCTTCAAGGATGAACAGATTGTCACCACCCTGGAAAAACGCATGAAATGCGGAGTGGGAATCTGCGGCCGTTGCAACATCGGCACCAGCTATGTGTGCATGGACGGCCCCGTGTTCACCCGCGCCCAGCTCAGACAATTACCCAACGAACTATAGCTTCTCCCCGATCCACTCTTTTTTTCTCCTGTCGCCTCGTTACAATCAGGAAAAAGGGGAGTGGATCTCTCCTCCAGACAGCCTGCTTCTTTTTCCGCATCACCCGTCATCATTGCCAGCAGGGATTGAACGCAGACTCTTACAGAGCGCGACCATCAAGTGTCTTTTTAATGGTGATGAAATCGTTGATATTGGCCAGAAAAATGTCCACCATGGCAGGATCAAAATGGCAGCCCCTTTCCTTGGAGAAATAGCCAAGAATCTCATTCATGTCATAGGCCTTGCGGTAGACCCGGTCGTTGCACAGGGCATCAAAGACATCGGCAATAGCGGTAATACGGGCAAACACATGGATATCATTGCCTTTAAGCCCAGCCGGATAGCCGGATCCGTCATATTTTTCGTGGTGCTGGACGGCTATGATCGCTGCCGCCTGCATGATTTCCCGGCTCGAGGAGACCAGCATATCATGGCCGATGGCGGCATGATTTTTCATGGTTGAAAATTCATCACTGTTCAACGGACCAGGATTATTGAGGATATTGTCCGGGATGGCCACCTTGCCCACATCGTGCATGGGTGAGGCCAGGCGCAGTATTTCAATATGGGTCGGGGACAATCCGCATTTTTCACCAAGCAATCGGCTGTATTCCGAAACCCTCTTGACGTGGAACCCGGTTTCCTGGGAGCGGGCCTCGGCGATCTCGCCCAAGGTATAAATGATCTCTTTCTGGGTGTCCTCAATCTCTAAATTGAGGTGGGTATTTTCAAAGGCGATATGGACATTGGTGCAGAAAATTTCGATCAGCGATTTGTTGAGTTCGCTCAGCTCATTCCAGCCCTCGCAGTAGATAACCGTTTCCGCGCCGAACTGGCTTTTGAAGTAACCGATGTATCTGTCAGCATAGCAGAGGCATCTTTTACGGGAAATGGCCTCATGCAGATCGACAAGAACATTTTTCGGTAATTCATCCTCCCTGGTTATCTCCGTCAAGCCTGCAAACTTGCCGGTGGCGGCCAGGATATCAAACTGCTTTGCCGATTTTGTCGCGGCAAATCCTGATGTCTCAAAAACAATGGCATTGGGGTCCATGTGCAGGATGGAAACGAGCTGGGTGAGCACCCCGGAGGCGAGCTGCCTGAGGGAGCGCAGCTCGAAAAGGTTGGCCGAGGCATCGATAATTCTCCGCAGACCCTGACGATTTGCCTCAATGACCAGGATATCACGGTAGGTGCGTAGCGACGAGACCATGACGGTAAAGAGTTTCTGGGAGGAAAGCTCGGTCTTTTCCTTGTAGTCGTTGATGTCATACTCGACGATGACCTTTTCTTCCGGGGCCTGGCCAGGCTGGCCGGTTCTCAGGATAATACGGACAAAGGCATTCTTTTGTACCTTGCGGACAAACTCGACAAAGGCCAATCCGGAATCATTGTTCTCCATGACCACATCAAGCAGGATGACCGCCGTGTCCGGATGCTGCATGATCCGGGCTCTTGCCTCACTTTCGCTGTAGGCATGCAGAAACTGTAACCCCCTGCCGTCATAACTGAATTTTTTCAACACCAGGGTGGTGATGCTGTGCACCTCCCTGTCATCATCAACAATCAGGATTTTCCAGCACCTGGCAGGAGACTGCTGAGTTCCCGGCCTCTCATCCTGAGCGGATGAGAGGTTGCCCGGTTCGTCGAAAAATATCAGGTCATCTTTGCTGTTATCGGTCATGGCAATGCTCTCGGGTGTTTTCTGTTAGTTGCGGCAAGTCTATTGCAGAAATTGACGATATATTGAAATTCTCGGGCCTCATCTACACCAACGGAATATTGACGACAAAGGTCGTACCTTTGCCCGGTTCACTCCGGCAGATGATGGCGCCGTTAAGTTTCTGGGTAATAATGTTATAAATAATGTGCAGGCCGAGCCCGCTTCCCCCCATTTTCCTGTTCGTGGTAAAAAAAGGCTCAAAGATGCGGGGCAGGTCATTTGTCGCTATGCCCTTGCCGTCATCGCTGAAGTCGAGCGTAAGGTTGTCCGGGGTTTGTGAAAAAAACAGCCGGATGCGGCCGGCCTCACCTTCAGCATAGGCATGGGTGAGCGAATTGGTCATGAGGTTGGTCAGTATTTGGGAAAATGCCCCGGGATAACTGCAAAGAGAAATTTTCTCATCGCAGATGACCTCGACCGCATGTCTGGTCTTTTTCAGCATCGGCCTGAGGCTCAGCAGAACTTCATCTATATATTCACCCAGGTTGAATGTGCGCTTTGCTTCCCCGGTCTGATCGATGGCAACCTGTTTGAAGCTGCGGATCAATTCCCCAGCCCGGTTCAGATTTGATTGCAGCAGGGCGGTGGATTCCCGGCAGGTATCGAGATACTCATCCAAGTCACTGCGCTTCATCTTCCCGCTGCGGTACAGCTTGAGCACCTCAGCGGTTTCCTTGTCAAGGTGGGTGGCGGCGGTAAAGGCGATGCCCACCGGGGTGTTGATTTCATGGGCCACACCGGCAACAAGACCGCCCAGGGAGGCCATTTTTTCCGACTGGACCAGTTGCGCCTGAGTTTTCTGCAGCTGGTTCAGGGTGTTTAATAGATCGATATTTATGGCATTTAACTGGGCCGTGCGTTTCTGCACCCGCTCATCAAGGGTAGCCGTCAGTTCGCGCAACTGCTGTTCCGCCTTCTGCTTTTCACGCTGGATGCGCAGTTCGTCCGTAATATCCTCAAACAGGACGACAGCACCGATCACGGTTTCATCCTCGATAATCGGGGCGCTGACCAGACGGACCGGAAAGCTCGATCCGTCCTCCCTGGCAAAAACCTCCTGGGAACTGCGGTGGGTCATGCCATCTTTAAACGAGGCGGAAATGGGGCAGGGCCGGGGGTCGAAGCGCACACCATCTACGCTTTTCGGCTGAAAGAAAACGCGGTAGGGGATGCCGAAAACCTCGTCACTGCGGTAGCCGGTCAGTTTCTCCGCCGTGGCGTTGACAAAGGTGATACTCCCCTCGACATCCACCCCGAAGATGCCTTCAGCCACCGAATTTAATATCAGCTCGTTCTGCCGGTTCAGCACGGCCAGCTCAATCTCGGTAGCCTTCTGATCCCTGATCTGCTCTTCCAGGGTTTGGGTCAGGGTGCGCAGCTCTTCTTCAACCCTTTTTGTTTTGCTGATATTTTGTTTGATGAAGGCGATCCAGCAGATCCGGTCATTTTCGTCGGTAATCGGCAGCACGGAAACCTGCTCGTAAAAAGAGGTGCCATCCTTTGTGTAGCTGGTGATCTCGCCCTGCCATACATCCCCGCGTCTGATTGCCGCCAGCGAAAAGCCGGGCATGGATTGTTTATCGTGCAGGTTGAAGTCGTCCAGATGATGACCGATGACATCTTCGTACTGATGGCCGGTTATAGAGGTAAAAACGGTGTTGACATACTCGATGGTTCCATCGGTGTCGGTGATAATAAGGGTGTTGGGACTGTATCTGACCAGATATGCCAACCGGCCAAGCAACTTCTGCGGCGGCTGCCTGGGATGCCCCTCTCTGTTGTTCTTCTCGTGTTTCTTCATGGCACAATAATCTTTCTGCCTCGCCTTTGTTCCGATTTGTTCCGCCTGCCGTTATACATTTTTTTTCGAGAGTTAACACATGTTTTTTTTACAAATACTAAAAATAACGAACTGATAAAGTCTTTCCACAGACTGCTGGTTACAGATTTTCCAACAGCACTGCCAAGGGGAAAAAAAGGATATTTTTCTTAAAATTCGCAGAAACAGGGGCAGGGATAATCCTCCTTAATTGATGACCACTTTTGGACATGGCACAATTACGGATTGACAAGTCCGTTCATTAACATGCAAGCTAAAAAGATGTAACCATTGGTTTTTCATAGCGGGGGAGATGATGATTGATAGAATTTTCCAGGAATTTTCCAGGAAATCAGGATTACCTCCTGGTTCCGTGGTCCTGGTCGGGGAAGAGAAAGAGCAGGCGAGCACCATACAGTTTGTCAGATATTCCGAAAGTGATTGCAGCGAACAGGAATATCTGCGGGTCAATGATCTTCCTGATGATGCGGGTCCCGGAACAGTCACCTGGATTCATATGAACGGCATCCATCATCCCCAGGTTGTTGAGGAACTCGGTATAAAATTCGATTTCCACTCCCTGGTGCTGGAAGATATTGTCAACACCGGACATCGGCCCAAAATTGACGACTGGGATGATTACCTGTTTTTGATTGTCAAATCTCTCATCTATAATGAGCAGACAACCCTGGTCATGCCGGGGCATATCAGCATCATCTGTGCAGCGGATATCGTTTTTTCCTTTCAGGAATCAGGTCCGGATCTGTTCATGTCAGTCAGGGAGAGGATCAGAACCGGTAAAGGCAGGATCAGAAAAAAGAAGGTGGATTATCTGGTCTATAGTCTGCTCGACACCATTGTTGACGGCTACTACTCCCTGTTGGAAAAAATCGGCGACAGAATCGAAGATCTGGAGGATGCCATCCTGGAAAACAATACCCATGAAGCCTTTCACCGGATCCATGAACTGAAGCGGGAGATGACCGTTATCCGCAAATCCATCTGGCCGGTGCGGGATCTCATCAGCCGTCTGGAAAAAAATGACTGGCTGGTTGCCGACAACACCAGATATTATCTGCGGGATGTCTACGATCATGTCATCCAGTCCATCGATATTGTCGAAACATTCCGCGACATGCTCTCCAACCTCCATGAAATGACGATTTCCTTCAACAGCAATAAGATGAACGAGATCATGAAGGTGCTGACCATCATTGCCACCATCTTTATTCCCCTGACCTTCATCGCCGGGGTGTACGGCATGAATTTCAAATACATGCCGGAACTGGACTGGCGTTGGGGTTATTTTGCCGTGCTCTCCTTCATGTTCCTGATCGGTTCTTTGATGGGATATTATTTCAAAGTGAAGAAGTGGTTTTAGATCCCGGGGAGACAGATTTAATTTTTCCTCCAGACTGTGGGGACTGAATTTTTTTCGCGGTTTTGGCGAAAATCATTCTGTCCCCGGCTTTAGGTCAACAACGCAAGGCAGAAAACAATGACGCAGAAAATATACATCGCCAGCGGCGAACCGGGCAGCGGCAAGTCCCTTGTGGTGCTGGGCATGATGGATCTCTTTGCCCGAAGCGGCCATAAGGTCGGTTGTTTCAAGCCGCTCATCGCCTCTGGTGACCAGGTTGATCCTGACCTGCGCTTTATCATGGAGCGCTACAGTTCCGATGTGCCCTATGAGTCCATGTACGGCTGTACGGCGGCCAGCGCCAGGGAGCTGATCAACTCCGGCAAATACAATGAACTGCTCAAGGCCATTCTGGATAAATTCAAGGCCCTTGAAAACAGATGTAATCAGATCCTCTGCATCGGCACGGATTTCAGAAATATCTCCCCGGCCATGGAGTTCGACTTCAACACCGACATTGCCAATAATCTCGGCTGCCTTGTCATGTTTGTCGTCAACGGCCGCTGCACCGACCCCCAGGAAGCGGTAGACAGATCGTCAACCATCATCGAATCTCTGCGTGAGCGCAACTGTGACATTCTTGCCGTGGTGGTCAACCGGGTGGCATCAGCCATGATGGGTGAGGTGACCAAAAAACTCGAGGAAGCGCTGGCCGGCAAGGTGCCCTTTTATGTGGTGCCGGAGAGTTCCATCCTGGCAAAGCCCACGGTGGGCAACATTGCCGAGGCACTCGGCGCCGTCCCCCTTAATGCGGAAAATGACTGGATGCACCGGCAGATCAGCAACTACAAGGTTGCGGCCATGGAGTTGCCCCATTTTCTCGACTACATTGAAAAGGACAGTCTGATCATTGTCCCCGGCGACCGCTCCGACATCATTCTCGGCAGCCTGCTCTCCTATCCTGCCAAAACCTACCCGCAGATCGCCGCTCTGCTGCTCACCGGCGGGCTCGAACCTGCTCCACAGGTCAGCAAGCTTATTGCGGGACTTGACCGTTTCCCCGTGCCCATTCTGGGGGTGAAAACCGACACCTTCACCACGGCCATGAATGTCAATGCCTTAAGCGGCACATTTACCGCCGGCGATCAGCGGAAAATCGCCGCTGGACTGGGTCTGATGGAGGCGGCGGTAGATCTGGTCTCACTCGAAAAACGCATCGCCATGCCCAGAGTCACCAAGGTCACGCCGCTCATGTTTGAGCATGACCTGCTGCAGCGGGCAAAGGAGAAACGCTGCCGCATCGTTCTGCCGGAGGGCAATGATGAACGTATCCTGCGGGCCGCGGAAATCATCCTGCTGCGCGGGGTGGCGGACCTTATTCTGCTGGGCAGCATTCAGGAGGTCAAGGGCAGGATCAACGCCCTGGGGCTTCGTCTTGAGGCGGCACAGATCATTGACCCGGCCAGTTCGGAACTGCGGGAGGAATTCGCCGGCAAGTACTTTGAATTGCGCAGGCATAAGGGCATTTCCCCGCAGATGGCCCAGGATACCATCACCGATGTGAGCTATTTCGGCACCATGATGGTCCATTGTCACTATGCCGATGGCATGGTGTCCGGCGCGGCGCACACCACCCAGCATACCATCCGTCCGGCCTTTGAGATCATCCGCACCAAACCGGGCTGCTCCATCGTCTCCAGTGTCTTTTTGATGTGCCTGGCCGACCGGGTGCTGGTTTTCGGAGACTGCGCGGTGAATCCGGACCCCAATCCCCAGCAACTGGCCGACATTGCCATCAGTTCGGCGGAAACGGCCCTGATGTTCGGCATTGAGCCGTTCATTGCCATGATGTCCTATTCCTCGGGGGAGTCCGGCAAGGGGGTGGATGTGGACAAGGTACGGGAAGCAGCGGCAATCGCCAGAAAACAGCGTCCCGATCTCAAACTCGAAGGTCCGATCCAGTATGATGCAGCCATTGATCCGGGAGTGGCTAAATCAAAAATGCCCAACAGCGAAGTCGCCGGCAGGGCCACGGTTTTCATTTTTCCGGATCTTAATACCGGCAACAACACCTACAAGGCCGTGCAGCGGGCCGCCAACGCCGTGGCCATCGGGCCAGTTCTGCAGGGGCTCAATAAACCGGTCAATGATCTCAGCCGGGGATGCACCGTGGCTGATATCGTCAACACCATTGCCATCACGGCTATCCAGACCCGGGCAGAAGGTAAGGAGTCTTGAAGGTCCTTGTGCTGAATTCCGGCAGCTCTTCCATCAAATACCAGCTTTTTGACATGGACAGCCTGGCGGTTCTTGCCTCGGGCATGGTTGAACGGATCGGCGAAGCCCAGGGCCATATCATCCATAAGGTTAGAGGTTCCGGCAGTGAGGACGAGAAAACCATCCGCAGATCCCTGCCGGTGGCTGATCACCGCCAGGGTTTTGAACTGATGGGACAGATTCTTTCGGAAACCGGAGCGATCCGCCATACCTCCGAACTTGCCGCCATGGGGCACAGGGTGGTGCATGGCGGCGAGAAATTTCAGGCGCCGGTCATCATCACGGAAGAGGTCATGGAAACGATCCGCGGGCTTATCCCCCTGGCGCCTCTGCATAACCCGGCCAACCTGACCGGCATCCAGGTGGCCAGGGAGTATGCCCCGGAGGTCAGGCAGGTGGCGGTCTTTGATACGGCGTTCCATCAGACCATTCCCGAACATGCCTACCTCTATGCCCTGCCCAGGAGTCTGTATGAAAAACTGCAGGTGCGGCGCTACGGCTTTCACGGCACCTCCCATTTCTTCGTGGCCAAGGAGGCGGCGGTCCATCTGGGCAGGGATTTTAGCGACACCAACCTCATTACCCTGCATCTGGGCAACGGCGCCAGCATTGCCGCCATAAAAAACGGTCGGTGTGTCGACACCTCCATGGGCATGACCCCGCTTGCGGGGTTGATCATGGGCACCCGCTGCGGCGACCTCGACCCTGCCATTATCTTTTATCTGGCCCGGGAGACGGGCATGGGGCTCCAGGAGCTTGATGCCCTGCTCAATCATGACAGCGGGCTGAAAGGGATCTGCGGCGATAACGACATGCGGCGCATCACCGAATGTGCCGCCCAGGGCGACGTCCATGCCGAACTGGCACTCGACATGTTCTGCTATCGCATCAGAAAATACATCGGCTCCTACCTGGCTGTGCTGGGCCGGGTTGACGCCCTGGTTTTCACCGGTGGCATCGGCGAAAACGCCGCCATTGTCAGAGAGAAGGTCTGCTTCGGGCTCGCCGCTCTCGGCATGGGCATTGCCAGGGAGAAAAACCTGGCCGCGACAAAGGGCCTGCGGGAGCTGCAACAGGATGACGGCCCCCTCAAGGTGCTGGTCATCCCCACCAACGAAGAGCTTGAAATAGCCCGCCAGACCATTGACGTGCTTTTGCGCCGGGCAAGTTGTGATTGAAAATACCATCAGGGAGAAACGTGCATGATAAAAACAAAAAGTAAACCGTGTGATTTCGTCATATTCGGGGCCATGGGGGATTTATGCCGGCGCAAGCTCATCACCTCCCTGTATCATCTGGAACGGGTTGAACTCATCGATGCGGCCACCAGAATTATCGGTGTGGCCCGTCGTAATGAGACCACTGAGTCCTTTATTGTCAAAATGAGGGAGAGTCTTGACCAGTTTCTCAAATGGAATTTTGATGAGGTTGTCTGGCAACGCCTGGCTGCCAGGCTGACCTATGTCCATATTGATATGGCAAAGTCTGAAGACTACCGGAAACTGTGCAGTGTTGTCGATCAGCAGGAGAGGGTGATGACCAATTATTTCGCTGTGCCTCCCGACATTTTCGGCAATATCTGCACCGGACTGCAGAGTGCAGGACTTGTCAATGCCGAAACCAGGGTGGTGCTGGAGAAACCCATCGGCCACGATCTTGCCTCCGCCCAGGTGATCAATGACGAGGTGGCCAGGTTTTTTGCCGAAGAGCAGATTTACCGCATCGACCATTATCTGGGCAAAGAAACGGTGCTCAATCTGCTGGCCCTGCGCTTTGCCAATTCCATCTTCACCACCAACTGGGACCACAACACCATTGATCATGTGCAGATCACCGTGGCTGAAGAGGTGGGAATCGAGGGACGCTGGGGCTATTTTGATCAGGCCGGTCAGCTGCGCGACATGGTGCAGAACCATCTGCTGCAGATCCTTACCCTCATCGCCATGGAACCGCCCGTCAACCTGGAAAGCGACAGCATCCGCAATGAAAAGCTGAAGGTGCTCAAGGCTCTGCGACCCATTACCTGTGATAATGTCGATGAAAAAACCGTGCGCGGCCAGTACTCCGGCGGCTACATGAAAGGCGGCGCCGTGCCGGGTTACAACGATGAAGACAATGCCCATACCGCCAGCCCCACCGAGACCTTTGTCGCCATCCGGGTTGATATCGACAACTGGCGCTGGGCTGATGTGCCGTTTTATCTTCGCACCGGCAAAAGGATGCCCACCAAGGTTTCCGAGGTGGTGATCAATTTTAAGCAGCTTCCCCATAACATTTTCCGGGACAGCTATAAAAAACTGCCGCCGAACAAGCTGATCATCCGGCTGCAGCCCCATGAAGGGGTGGAAATCATGATGCTGAACAAGGTGCCTGGTATAGACGAATCACTGAAACTGCAGCAGACCAGGCTTGACCTGAGCTTTTCCGAGGCCTTTAATATCGATCGGGTGGCCGATGCCTATGAGAGGCTGCTGCTTGAGGCCATGCGCGGCAATCAGGCCCTGTTCATCCGCCGGGATGAGGTGGAGCAGGCCTGGACATGGGTTGATTCCATCCAGGATGCCTGGCAGTCCCTTAATGAACCACCCAAGGCCTATCCGGCCGGCACATGGGGACCGGTGGCGGCAGTGGCCCTGCTGGCCAAAGACGGCCGGGACTGGGAGGAATAGCCGTCATGCAGGATTATCAGGTTCAATTCCGGGGATTTCATGATAGGCCAAGCCTTGCCGCAGGTCTTGCAAGAGATATTGCTTCTTTTCTCCATGGGGTCATGGCAAAAAAAGGTTTTGCCAGCCTGGTTGTCTCCGGCGGCTCGACCCCGGTGCCGTTGTTTCAGTCCCTGTCCCAGGAAAATATCCCCTGGCAAAAGGTGATCATCACCCTGGCTGATGAACGCTGGGTTGACCCGTCTGACAATGACAGTAATGAAAAACTGGTGCGGCGGCATCTGCTGCAGAACAGGGCGACGACGGCTAAATTTTTCGGGCTGAAGACCGGAGATGATACGGCGCTGGCAGGGGAGAAGAGTTGCGAAAAAAGGCTCCTTTCCATACCACGGCCTTTTGATGTGCTGGTGCTGGGCATGGGTGACGACGGTCATACCGCTTCGCTTTTCCCGGGCGCGGCAGAGCTGCCCGGGGCAACGGATTTGGATTCCGGCAGGCTCTGCATGGCCACTTGCCCGCTTACCGCAAGCCATGACCGTATGACCATGACCCTGCCGGCATTGATTGATTCCAGTAAGATTATTCTGCTGATCACCGGCAAGGGGAAACTGCAGATTTTTGAAAAGGCCCTGGCAGCTGAACCCCTGTCAGCGGCTGTGCTGAACGAGATGCCCGTCAGACATGTGCTGGCACGGGCCAAGTCGCCGGTGTTGGTATACTGGGCGCCATAATGAAGGAGCAAAGAATGAACAAAATTGTTCGTGAAGTCACTGAGAGAATAAGCAAACGAAGCAAAGAGAGCAGGGCAGGCTACCTGCGGCGGGTGGACGAGGCAAGTAACTCCAGACCGCAACGCCATTTCCTGCCATGCAGCAACCTGGCCCACGGACTGGCGGTTTGCAGCAGCAGCGAAAACAATATTATGCGCAACAGTGATGCCCCGAATATCGCTATCATCACCGCTTATAACGATATGCTGTCAGCCCATAAGACCTATGAGACCTACCCTCAGCTGCTCAAAGACAGCGTGGCGCAGGCAGGGGGAGTGGCTCAGGTGGCAGGGGCGGTGCCGGCCATGTGCGACGGCATCACCCAGGGGGAAGCGGGCATGGATCTGAGCCTCATCAGCAGGGATGTCATCGCCCTGTCCGTTGTCATTGCCCTTTCGCACAATCTCTTTGACGGGGCACTGCTGCTCGGCATATGCGACAAGATCATGCCCGGACTGCTGATGGGCGGCCTGCAGTTCGGCCATCTGCCCATGATTCTGGTGCCTGGTGGCCCCATGCCCACGGGCATTGCCAACCGGGAGAAGAACAGGGCCCGCGAACGGTACTCGGGAGGAGAAATAGGCCGGGAGGAAATGCTTGAGGTGGAGTGCCGCTCTTACCATACCGCCGGGACCTGCACCTTTTACGGCACCGCCAACAGCAACCAGCTGCTGGCCGAGGTGATGGGGCTGCATCTGCCCGGAGCTTCCTTTGTCAACCCAGGCACCCCATTGCGGGAGGCATTTACCAGGGAGGCGGCAAGACAGGTCGTCGGGCTGACTTCGCTGGGCGACCAGTACACTCCCATTGCCCAGGTGGTCAGTGAAAAGTCCATGGTCAACGCCATCGTCGCCCTGCTTGCCACAGGCGGCTCCACCAATCAGACCCTGCATCTGGTGGCCGTTGCCCGGGCCGCCGGGGTCAGGATCAACTGGGATGATTTTTCCGATCTTTCAGAAGTCGTGCCTCTGCTGACCAGGATATATCCCAATGGCCCGGAGGACATCAACGGCTTCCAGGCTGCTGGCGGCATGGCCGTGCTGATCGGCGAACTGCTAGAGGGCGGATATCTGCACGATGATGTGGTCACCGTGGCCGGCCAGGGACTTGCACGCTACACCAGAGCCCCGGAACTGCACGGCGACTCTCTCACCTATCAGCAAGGGAGGGCGCAATCATCAAATGTTGAGGTGATCGCTCCGATCACCAGTCCTTTTGAGGCAAGCGGCGGTTTGAAGGTGGTTGCCGGCAATCTCGGCCGGGCCGTCATCAAGACGGCACCCCTTGCCGACGGAGCCAGAACGGTGGTTGAGGCGCCGGCCAAGGTTTTTGATGATCAAGCGGAACTGGAAACAGCCTTCCACGCCGGTGAACTTGACCGGGACATGGTGGCGGTGGTCCGTTTCCAGGGTCCCCAGGCCATCGGCATGCCGGAACTGCATAAACTGATAACTCCCCTGGGCGTCCTGATGAACCGCGGCTATAAGGTTGCCCTGGTCACGGACGGCAGATTATCCGGCGCCTCCGGCAAGGTTCCCGCGGCAATCCATGTGACCCCGGAGGCCTTTTGCGGAGGCTTGCTGGCCAAGGTGCGGGATGGGGATATGATCCGTATCGATGCCGGCAGAGGTATTCTCGACTTGCAGGTGAGCCGGGAGGAACTGGAGAAGCGTGATTATGCCGACGCCCATCTTGAGCCCCACAGAAGCGGGGTAGGTCGCCAGATATTTGCCGCCCTGCGCCGGGATATGATGGGTGCCGAAGAAGGGGCAAGTTCACTTTTTACTTACGTTCAGGAGAGATGCCATGTCTCCTTTGAAAAGCAGTAAATGAGGATAATCTTAAAAATAAAAAAGACGGAAGAACAACCATGTCACCTATGAGAAAATGGAAAATGGATCCGGCCGAGGTTCTGAACATGGGGCCGGTGGTGCCGGTGATGGTCATTGAAAAACTGTCCCATGCCGTTCCCCTGGCAAAAGCGCTCGTTGCGGGCGGCATCCGGGTACTGGAAATCACCTTGCGCACGGCGGCGGCTCTTGACGCCATCCGGGCCATCTGCCGCGAGGTGCCCCAGGCCGTGGTAGGTGCCGGGACGGTGGTCACTCCCCATGATCTGCGGGCGGTGGAGGAGGCAGGGGCGGTCTTTGCCATCAGTCCCGGTTTAACGCCGGAACTGCTTGATGCGGCCAACAGGGGCGCCATTGCCCTCATTCCCGGCATCTCCACCATCTCCGAGCTGATGACCGGGATGGCGAGGGGGTTTGAGCATTTCAAGTTTTTCCCTGCCGAAGCAGCCGGTGGGATCTCCTATCTCAAATCCATCGCCGGCCCTTTCCCCCATATCACCTTTTGCCCGACCGGAGGTATATCCGTTGATAATTACAGGAAATATCTCGACTTAAAGAACGTGGCCTGTGTGGGCGGATCATGGGTTGCCCCGGCCGACGCCATAGAGCAGGAAGACTGGGCACGTATCACCACCCTGGCTTCTGATGCGGTGCGTAACAGCCGTATGGCATGATATGGGGAAATTTTGTGGGCAATCTTTCTCTTTTACATTTTCCGTGTTATAAGTAGAAATGGTAACGTTTGGCAAATATATCTTATCGTATTAACCTATAAAGAAAAATTTTGCATAGACCATTTCTATAATAGAGAGGAGAAGGACCATGGCGGATCGCATGCAGATTGACTGCCGGGGACTCAAATGTCCGCAACCGGTGCTCAAGGCCAAAGATGCACTGGAGCAGATGGGGGCCGGTGAAATTGAGATCACGGTGGACAATGAGGCCTCCAGAAGTAATGTCGAACGTTTTGCCAAAAGCCAGGGGTGCCAGGCAACGATAACGGAAGACGGCGGCAATTTTCATATCATTATCAATAAGACAGGCGATTCACGGCCAGTCAGCGGAGCTAAAGAGGCCGCAAGTTTCACCTGCGAACCGGTGCAGACGGAGCTTGTCCACATCATTCCCTCCAACACCATGGGACGGGGCAATGACGAACTGGGCAAGGTGCTGATGCGGGCCTATATCAAAACCATGAAAGATGTTTCTCCACTGCCACGCAAACTGCTGTTTTACAATACCGGGGTGATGCTTACCGCCACCGAATCCGATGTGATCCAGCCGCTGAAGGATCTTGAGGCCAAAGGCGTAGAGATTTTCTCCTGCGGCACCTGTCTCGATTTTTTGGGTCTAAAGGATAAACTCTTGGTCGGCAAGCCCACCAATATGTATGAGATCATGCAGGGTATGGCCAGTGCCACCAAGGTTGTCAGCCCCTATTAACGAAACGAAATGTCCGCCAAACCCTCTCCCATCTATGCCGACAACGCGGCAACGTCTTTTCCCAAGCCCCGCGAGGTGATTGACACTGTTTCCTCGGTGCTGGGCAGCATGTCACTGAGTCCGGGACGTTCGGCCCATCAGTACTCGCTGGAATGCAGCCGGGTCATCTTCAATACCCGGGAGGCGCTGGCCGATTTTTTCAACTGCCCTGACTCCAGCCGCATCGCCTTCACCTGCAATGTGACCGAGGCCCTCAATGTTGGCATCTTCGGTCTCCTGGGGAAGAAACTGCACCCCGGCGACCATGTCATCACCACGGCCCTTGAACATAACTCGGTGATGCGGCCCTTGCGCTATCTTGAAAAAACAGCAGGCATCAACATCTCCATCCTGCCGGTTTCCGGGGACGGCGAGGTGATGGTGAGCGAACTGCCGCGTCTTATGCGACACAACACCCGCTTGATCGTGGCCAATCATGTCTCCAATGTCACAGGAGCGGTGGCGGATATCGAGGCGATCGGCAGAAACAAGGGTGATGCCGTCTTCATGGTGGATGCCGCCCAGTCGGCCGGAGTTTTCCCTATTGATGTGGTCAGCATGAACATTGATATGTTGGCCTTTACCGGCCATAAATCCCTGCTCGGTCCCACCGGCAGCGGCGGATTTTATCTGCGCCAGGGGCTTAGCCTGCGACCGCTGAAAATGGGCGGCACGGGCAGCAATTCGGAGACCGAGATCCAGCCTGATTTTATGCCGGACTGCTATGAAGCGGGCACACCCAATACCCTGGGTATTGCCGGCCTGGGGGCAGGCGTGGGCTTTGTCAACAGAACAGGTATTGCCGCCATTCGTGAGCATGAACAGAGGTTATGCCGCCTCTTTCTTGAGGGTGTGGGGCAAATGAAAGAGATAAGGGTTTTCGGCCCGACAGCGGATAGGGAGCGTGCCGCCGTTATTTCACTGAGGGTCAAGGGGAAAAGCGAGTCCGAGGTGGCGCAAAGACTAGACCGCGACTTTCGCATCATGGTAAGGGCTGGTCTGCATTGCGCCCCTGGGGCGCACCGGGCCATGGGAACATTTGCCGAGGGAACGGTGCGTTTTTCCTTAGGCTTTTTCAATACCGAGGCGGATGTAACGGCAAGTCTCACGGCCTTGGAGATAATCAGCAAAAATTAAATACTATGTGGTCACCTATCCAGCAGACACCGACCTGTGTGGTCATCCTTTTTTCCATCCATTTCGTGCTGAAGGCTGAAAAGCTTCTCAAGAGAAACGGGATCAGTCATGATGTCATCCCGGTCCCCAGAGAGATCAGTTCGGACTGCGGCATGGCTGTCGAGTTTTCCTGTCTGGAAAAAGAGAGGGTTTTAGAGTTGCTTGCCTCTGCCGACCTGCGCATCGCCGGTCTGTACAGCAGAAACGGCAAAAATTCCTTTCAGCCCATCTCTCCCGAGCACCTTGCAGTGAATGCCCTCAATTAATCAGGATAGTTGGTTAAAACTGAGGCCCTGCGGGCACGATCACCGTGCCCACGGGGTACGGGCAGGTCTGCGGGATTACCTCTTCCCCAGAGTGATCAGGGAAGGGTCATAGTCCGCCGGCGCCTCAAAACCCAGAAGATTGCAGAGGGTGGCGGCAATGTTGCTTAACCCGGCCTTTTCCACCCCGGCAAGAGAAAAACCGTTTTTGCCGGAAAAGTCTTTAATGATAAAGGGGACCGGATTTATCGTGTGGGCAACCATGGGGGAACGAACACCTTTTTTTTCGGTCCACATGCAGTCGGCATTGCCATGATCCGCCGTGATAACCATCACGCCCTTTTCCTGCCTGACGGCCTTGAGCAGCCGGCCCAGGCACATGTCCACCGTTGCCACGGCGATGCGGATGGCGCTGGTGATGCCGGTGTGGCCCACCATGTCGCCGTTGGCATAGTTGAGGCGGATGAATTTGTATCTGCCGCTGTGGATGGCCTCTATCACCTGATCGGTGATTTCCGCGGCCTTCATCCAAGGGCGCAGGTCAAAGGCGATTCTGTCGGAGAGGATTTCCACATATTTTTCCAGTTTTTCATCAATGTAACCTGAATTGTTGCCGTTCCAGAAGTAGGTCACATGGCCGAATTTCTGGGTCTCGGAAATGGCAAAGGAGGTAATGCCGCTGCCGCATAGATATTCACCCAGGGTACGGTCAATGGCCGGAGGTTCCACCAGGTAATTATTGGGAATCCCCGCATCGCCATCATACTGCATCATGCCTGCATAGAAAACATCGGGGACCCGTTGGCGGTCAAATTCGGCAAAATCCTTTTCATCAAATGCCCGTGAGATTTCAATGGCCCGGTCCCCTCTGAAATTAAACAGCACCACGGCGTCACCGTCTTCAATGGTACCCACCGGTTTGCCGTTTTCAACCACCACGAAACTCTCCATGTACTGGTCGGTGATATCCGGATCCTCCGCGTAATAGGTGCGAATTGCCTCAGTTGCCGAGGCAAAGGGCCGGCCCTCGCCCAGCACATGGGCTTGCCAGCCGCGTTCCACCACACTCCAGTCCGCCTGATAGCGATCCATGGTGGTCACCATCCGCCCGCCGCCCGAAGCAATACGGTAATCCCGGCCGTCTTGGGAGTGATCGGCAAGTTTCTGCTCCAGGGGCTCAAAATAGGAGAGCCCGCTCTTTTCACCCACATCACGACCGTCCAGCAGGCCATGTACCCGTACTCGTTTGATATTTTCCGTTGCTGCCCGGTCAAGGAGAGCATACAGATGATCAATGTGGCTATGCACGTTGCCGTCGGAAACCATGCCGAGCAGATGCAGGGTGCCGCCTTTTGCTGTGCGTTCGAGGATATCCTTCCAGGCCTTACCCTGGAAGATGAAGCCCGACCTGATGGCCTCATTGACCAGTTTGGCCCCCTGGGAAAAGATCCTGCCGGCCCCCAGGGCATTGTGACCGACTTCCGAGTTGCCCATATCATCATCAGAAGGCATGCCCACCGCCTTGCCATGCGCCTTCAGTTCGGTGTATAACGGTTCTTTTTTTAATGCATCGAGTTGCGGGGTGTAGGCCATATAAATGCCGTTGCTTTCATTTTCCGGGCCTATGCCCATGCCGTCCATGACCACCGTGACCACAGGTCCGGGGAATTCAGCATAGCCGGCATATCTGTTCAGCTTCATATTGCTCATGGGTTCCTCCTTGATGAGCAGTTATCGTAAAATGGGATTGATCCTATTGGATAAAATATTCCCTTATCCTATACCACAGTAACACTGCCGACGGCAACAATGGTAAAATACGTGCTGTTAGGTTTTTCTGCCAAACAGACCGACCAAACTGAATGGGGAAAAGGGGGAAAGAGATTCAGGCGGATTTCTAAGAAGTTCGCTGGGAAACAAGCAGCAGAGAGGGGCGGGGACGACGTTCTTCCTCAGGACCTCTGTGACCTGTTCTGCCCATGATCGAGCGCACTTCGCACGATCTCGGCCAGATCCCTTTTGATAATCGGCTTCATGATAAATTCCCGGATGCCGATAGACTTTGCTCGCGGTTCATCGATGATTTCACTGAAGCCAGTGCAGAGGATAACCGGCAGATCCGTCCGCAGTGCCATAATCCTCAGAGCCAATTCGTCACCGTTCATGATGGGCATGGCCATATCGGTGATGACCAGATCATATTTTTCCGGATGATTGGAAAATTCACGTAGGGCGTCCATACTGTTCTGCATGACGGTAACCGTGTAACCCAGACTTTCCAGCATCTGTTTCTCCATCAGGGCGATGGTCTCCTCATCGTCGACCACCATGACTTTTTCGCTGCCGCGGGGAATGGGGTTCTGCGCTTTTTTATCATAAATAACCGCATGGGTCACCCGGGGCAGATAAATGTGAAAGGTTGTCCCTTTACCCACTTCACTGTGGGTCGTGATGCGTCCTCCCATGCTTTTGACAATACCGTGCACCACCGACAGGCCGAGACCTGTACCTTCAGCCTTTTTCTTGGTGGTGAAATAGGGGTCAAATATTTTGTCAATGGTGGACTGGTCCATGCCGATGCCGGTATCGCTGACCGCAAGTTTTACATAATTCCCCGGCGAAAGCTGCATGTCCACCACCCGGGGATCGTTTGCCGGTATATTGATATTGCCGAGGGTGACCGTTAAAACGCCGTCGGTTTTCAACATGGCGTGATAGGCATTGGTGCAGAGATTCATGACAATCTGATGAATCTGTGAGGCATCGGCGAGCACCAGACCGCAATTGGGATCGAGCTGTTTATGGATCTGGATAGTGGAGGGAATGGAGGCCCTCAACAATTTCACCGCCTCTTTCACCACCAGATGTATCTGAACCGGCTTGCGGTCCTCTTCCGTCTGCCGGCTGAAGGCCAGGATCTGCTGCACCAACTCCTTTGCCCGTTTCGCGGCTTTGATGACATGGGTGAGATTTTCTGACTGAGGGGTAGCCAGAGGCAGTTCATCCCGCACCATCTCAGCATAACCGAGGATGGGGGTGAGAATATTATTGAAATCGTGGGCGATGCCGCCGGCCAGGGTGCCGATGGCTTCCATCTTCTGGGACTGTCGCAGCAGATTGGCCAACTCCGTCTTCTCAGCCTTGATTTCCTTTTTATGGATAATGCCCCAGGCCTCATTCATTAGCAGGGTCAGCTGCTGCATGTCCGACTCATCATATGGGGTTTCCTTATTGCCGACCCCGGCGATGACGACGATCCTGTTATCCACGATGACCGGCACGACCATATGACGACCGACAGGGAAATGGCCTGCAGGATAACCATCCGGGGATGGGGTGTTGCATTCGTTATTATGAATCACCGCCCGCCGCTGACGGATGCAGTCCGCCCAGACGCCGGCGGTTTCAATCTGGTACTGATGCTGTTCTTTGGTCTTGCATATTTTCAGAACATCATTGCTCCACAGATGGATGATGATGCTTTGACTGTCTTCATCATAAAAATGCAGGTATCCCCCTTTGCTCCCGGTCATTTTCACCGCTGATTCCAGGGCATAATTGGCAAGAATCTGTTTTGAGGCGTCATCCATCTGGCTTAATTGAAAGAGTGTCTTCAGGCGTTCCTCATTGAATTTCAGGGTTGCCTCCGTGCTCTTCTTTTCCGTGATATCCTGCATGATGCCGACCATGCGGAGAGGTTTGCCTGCCCCGTTACGGACAATTTCCGCCTCCTCATGGATGGTTCGCACGTTACCGTCTTCAAGAACAATACGATGTTCCAGTCTGTAAGAGTCCTTGCCGGCCAGGGCATTCTTTACCGATCCCTTGACAAAGTCGAGATCCTCGGGGTGAACCCTTTTCAGAAACTCGTCATAGTTGGGCTGAAATTCATGAGTTTTGATACCCAGTATGCGGTAAATGCCATCCGACCACCAGATGGTACCCGCGATAATATCCCAATCCCAGTTGCCGAATTTGGCAACCTCCTGGGATTTTTCCATGCTGTTGCGGATTTTTTCCAGCTCAAGGGTTCGCTGGGCAACTCTCTCCTCAAGCTCGATGTGGGTTCTTTCCAGTTCCCCATGAACACGGACGCATTCATCAGAGGCATTCTGCAGCAGGTTATTCAACCTTCTGATAAACATGTATCGGCAGAAGAGCAGCAGAAAAACGGCGGCAATAAACAGGATGGTCATGCACAGCATGACGCGTTGGGCATTCCAGAAGGGTTTCGGCTTACCGTACCACTTGGTATAAATGAAACCGTAAAGCGGCTTACTGACAAAATCAGCCAGGGCCGCATCGAGTTTCAACAGCAGTTCCCGGTGACCCTTGATGACGCCCAACCCACGTCTTACCTCAACAACCGGTGAACCGACCGCGTTGATATGATCTTCGATATTGGAGTTGCGCAGCAGCTGCACCACCGGAGCCTCCGGACTGATGAACGCATCCGCCTGGCCGCTGAGCAGGGCCACCAGTGCCTCCTGTATGGTCGGATATATGACGAGATCAACGCCGCCTCTCTTTTCCATGAAATAACGGGCCTTGCTCGTACTGACCACCGCCACTTTTCGTTCAATCAAATCATCAAGGGAAGCGATATCCGCGGTTTTCGCGCTGATAAAGATACGGATGGCGAATGTTTCATAGGGGGAGCTGAAGTCAAAGACTTCTTTTCCTTCCCCGGGAATGTCCACATTGGGAACAACCTTAACTACACCTGAACGGGCTGCTTCAAGCAGTTGGGGCCAGTTGTCGTAGACTTTATAGTTGAACTGCAGACCGGCGGCATTCCCCACGGAGTCCATCAGATCAATGGCAAATCCGGCGGGCTTGCCGTTTTCATCGGTAATATACTGGGGGGGACAACACCTGAGGACACCGACATCAATTTTTTCCGAGGTCTCAGTTTGTGAACAGACAAGGGAAGAGGGCAGGAAAATGAAGAGGATGACGAAGAAAAGACAATTGAGATACATTTTATTCATCACCAGCGAGCCCCTTCACCTTAAGATAATCGTCATTTCCCATAACTAATCATTTTATAGAAAGAAATTCAACAAATACAAATAAATATTAGCCAAAAAATATGAAAAAAGAACGAGTCGCGTTTCAGCTCTTGCTTTTTTATTTTATAATTGTTTGCCTCCAAAATAGTTATCGATATAAAATACTGACAAAATATGAGGCTACATTATGGACAGGCAGAATGTTGAAGAAATGCTGCGGACCATTGAAACTGAGTGCCGCTATACCAAAGGAATTACCGGGGTAGCGACAATACGACCCCAGGTGCTGGAGGCCATGGGGCAGGTGCCGCGCGAGGAGTTCGTATCGAATTTTTACAAATCCATGGCCTATGACAACATGCCACTGCCCATAGGCCATGGCCAGACAATTTCCCAACCCTTTATCGTTGCCCTCATGACTGGTCTGCTGCTGCCCGGCAAAGATGATGTGATCCTGGAGGTGGGCACCGGTTGCGGCTACCAGGCAGCGGTACTCTCCCTCCTGGTTAAAAAGGTTTACTCCATTGAGATTGTTCCCGGCTTGGCCGGGGTTGCCGCCGAGCGGCTCAGAAAACTTGATTTTTCCAATGTTGAAGTGCGCCGGGGCGATGGCTATGCCGGCTGGCAGGAGCATGCCCCGTTTGACGGTATTATCGTCACGGCGGCTGCAGGTCACGTGCCCCCGGCCCTGAAGGAGCAACTCAAACCTGGCGGCAGACTTGTCCTCCCCATAGGACATCCGGCAATGACCCAGCAATTGATGGTGCTGGAAAAAGATAAAAGAGGTAAATTCATAAGCCGGGATGTCCTGTCCGTGGCCTTTGTACCCCTAACCGGCAGCGGCAGCGGCATACCTCGGACAGATGATGAAATTGGCTGAACCAGACTAATATGATAAGGAGAAGACGATGCAGGTACCATTACAGATCACCTTTCGTAATATGGATTCCTCGGAAGCGCTCGAGGCGGAAATCCGTAAGCGGATTGATAAACTGACAAAAGCCTATGAGCAGATCATCAGTTGCCGGGTTGTGGTGGAGGCCCCCCCCCAGCACAGCAGAAAAGGGGGACTTTTCAAGGTCAATATCGACATCACCTGCCCGGAAGGGAAGGTGGCTGTGAACCGTGAACCTCCTGCACAGGACCGCTCCCATGAGGATGTTTATGTGGCTCTGCGTGATGCGGTCAATGCAGCAACTAGACAGCTTGAGCAGTATAACCGGCGCCGGCAGGGCCTGGTCAAGACCCATGAGGAAATACCCCGGGGACGGATTACCCATCTCTTCCCATTGGAGAATTACGGGCTCATCACCACCGTTGATAACCGGGAGATCTATTTTCATCGAAACAGTGTCTTGAATACTGATTTTGACGCCCTGACCATCGGTACCATGGTCACTTTTCATGAAGAGGAAGGTGATCAAGGTCCGCGGGCCAGCACCGTCAAAATAGACTGATTGCCGGCAAGTGAACCTCTTTTCCATTAAAGTTCAATGCTATGCCGGTTATTGCGGCGAAGAGACGCCGCGCCGTTTTTTCCTGCATGACCGGCAGATTGAGGTGGTCGAGGTCATTGACCGCTGGCTGGCCCCGGATAACCGCTATTTCAAATTGCGGGGGGACGACGGGGCGCTCTACATCATCCGTAACGACGTGGCCCACGGCGTCTGGCAACTGATCATGTACATCAGCGGGCCGAGTGATATGTCGTCTAAAACAGCAACACCTGAACATTTGCATCAGCATCAGGGGGACACAAACTGACGTTAACTGCTGTGTATACCATTAACATCCGACAAGAGTGAAAAAGAAGTTGGGTCCTTTCAAATTGGCATTGCATCCATGGGAAATACCGCAATGGCTTTGGGCGCTTGCCCTGGTTTTTCTGCTCGGGCTGGTTCTCTGGGCAGGGCTTTTGGCGGTCACCTGGATGCCGGGTTCCTCTTTCATCGGCCAATTGCCGCCGCTGACCGCTGATGAGCGGTTTTCCGCCAGCATGCTGCAAAAGCATACCGTGGTTCTCAGCCAGGACATCGGCCCCCGCAACATTTGGCGTCCCGACTCCATGAGCAGCACGGTGCATTACCTGGAAAAGGTGCTGCATGATCTGGGCTATAGCGTGCAACAGCAAAAATTTGATTCCTATGGCGTGCCGACGGTCAACCTGGAAGTTGAGATCCCCGGTAAACTGCAGGCAGGAGAGATTATCGTTATCGGCGCCCATTACGACACGGTTGAGGGCAGCCCGGGGGCAAACGACAATGGCTCCGGCGTGGCAGCCCTGCTGGAAATCGCCCGTCTGCTGATCGATGCCCGGCCGCAGCACACCATCCGGCTGGTTTTTTTTGCCAACGAGGAACCGCCGTTTTACTACTCATGGGACATGGGCAGCCGCCATTATGCCCATCGGTCTCACAATATGGGAGAAAAGATCGTGGCCATGCTTTCCCTGGAGACAATCGGCTGTTATAAGTTTGATCCCGGCAGTCAGCGCTACCCCTTTCCTTTTTTTCTTTTTTATCCGAATACCGCAGATTTTATCGCCTTTGTCGGCAACTTCCAGTCACGTCAGCTCGTGCGTCGTCTGACTGCGGTGTTCCGTCAGCATACCCTTTTACCTTCGGAAGGAATTGCCGCACCGGGTTTTATTACCGGCATCGGCTGGTCGGATCACTGGTCTTTCTGGAAGGAGGGCTATTCGGCCCTGATGGTGACTGATACCGCTTTTTTCCGTTCAAAAGAGTATCACACCCCTGAGGATACGGCGGAAAAACTTGACTATGAGCGCATGGCCCGGCTGTTAAACGGTTTGACCGCAACAATCAGGGTGCTTGCCCGATAAATCCCTGGGAGCGGCATCAGTCATAAAAATGTCGCCTTCCCATTTTCCGACGGAGAAAAAAATGAAGAAGCATATCTGCAACAACTGCGGCTGCAGGATCCAGCCGGGAGGTTTGTTATACAACTGCCGCACGGAGATCATCTCCGGTTTCGACAATTATATCCCGGATGCGGAAGAGGATGGGGATGAACTTATCAGGGAAGCCTGTGCCAACATGACCGGTCGTTCGCCTGAGGAGTTGTCGGCCCAAGTCTATGAGGAGATATCTTTCATCCTCTGTCCCGTCTGCCGGCAGAAAATCCGCAAGCAGCTTCTGGCCCTGCAGGTAAACAGATTGAAAAAGGACAAGATCCTGCTTTTCCCGCCGCGGGTTTAGGGTGAAACCCAAAGTCTTTTTTCACCACAGAGCACACAGAGATCACAGAGAAATATTTTTTGTAACAGAGCCTCTTGCAAAATGAACGTCGTAGCGAGATCGAGAGAAAAATTTTCTGTGCAAGGATGAGTTGTGAAACCGCCCGGAAGCGTAGCAGTGCTACGTTGAGAACGATTTCACAAGGAAGACGCCGCACAGGATATTTTTAGCCGATCGGAGTAGATGTTCATTTTGCAAGAGGCTCTACAGTCAATTAGCGCTGTGGGCTCTGCTATCCGTGGTGAATTTTCAGTTTTCACGAGTTCATCAATTTTCCTGGGGCAACGGACCGAAGGGCACACCGGAGACATCCACAAAGACCTTCTCCATTCTCATCAGTTTTGCGGCCGCGTCCCTGATTTCGATCAGATCTCCCTTAACCGGGCCGTTGGCGTACCAGAGGGTATAATCCGGATTTCCATGGGCAACGCCCACTGTCATTGTTTTCCGGCTGCGGTCAAGATTATTCAGATAATAAACCAGCCTTGCCAGCAGCACCTCCGCCACCTTCTGGTTCTGTTTATAGTTGTCCAGCAGCATAAGATTGCCGGAGGCGTCCCTGGCAATAATCTGTTTACTGATCAGTTTTGCCACTGTCTCATCTGCCGTACGCCGCAATCCCTCGGCCTGGTCTTTTATCGCCGTCAGGTCACCGACAAATTGCTCAACCAGGGCATGCTGATGGCAGGCGCCGCAGACCGGGGCCCATGCCTTTGCCTCGGGCTTGCGATACTCGCCGGAGCCGTGACATGTTTCACAGGACGGTTTCTGGCGGTCATTGGCCAGTACACCGTGAAAGGATGATTCATAGGTGAGCCGGTAGATATCGCCGGTATCCGGTGCCGGGACAAAACTCTTAATCGGCGTGAGCTGCACCTTTTCCGCGCTAAGCTCCTGCAGCAGCAGGGCTTCGGCCTGCAGTTCCTCTAGTTGTTGCTGCATTGTATTCAAAACGTCATAGGCAGCCAGCTTAAAATCCTGGTGATAGGCGCCCCGGACGTCATGCTCCTGCAGGTACCTCTGCAGGTCAAAGTAAAGCTTTTCCGCCCGGGAGGTGTCCCCGTAGTAAAACGGATGCGCACCAGGTTTCGCTGCCTGGTCTGTCTCCGGAGCCGGGATGCCGGCACGGGGATCGGGATAGAGACGGCCCTTGTCGCGCAGCATGCTGATGATCCGCAGGCCGCGGGCCAGATACTGCCGGCCCTGCTCCTTGACAATGGAAGCCCCCTGCAGCCACTGGCTGATGAAGGGCGCATCATGGCATTTAGTGCATTCTGGTTCGATAAAGCCCTCGTGCAACTGTTCGAGGTTTTCGCCGGCATTATGGTTGTCAGCCGGCATATGGCAGCCGGCACAGGTGGCAGGGGTGAAGTGTTGAGCGGAGTGTCGGTACGCTTCCATCTGCGGATGATCGGGTCCCATATGGCAGGGAGAGCATGTTTGCGGGTCAGCGGCCTCTTTTTTTGAGAAGCTGTGTTTGCTGTGGCAGAAATCACAGCGACCGTCATCATCCCCATAGCCGATGGCATGACATGCCTCGCAGCCATTTCGTCTGATAACCTCCGGCTGTCTGCTGTAGAGGATTCTGTTCACCATGCTCTCCCAGGTTCGACTGTGGCGGCTGGCCAGAAACTGTGCAGTCTCATCCGGATGGCACTGCTCACAGGCAGCCCGTGCCGTGGCAGTCGGCATGGCCAGGTGATCATTACCGTGGCAGTCGGCGCAGCTGACGCCGATTTTACCGTGCTCACCTTCCATGTGCTCCCGGAAGATACGGGGAGTTGTTTTTTCATGGCACTCTTCACAGCTCTGGCCGGACTTTACGATCTCATCCAGACTCATCAATTTGCCATCGGACATGTCGGCCGGGCTTGCCTGGGGTATCATCGCGGTACTGATACAAAAAACAATCATCGTCCCGTAACGTTTGAGAAAATGATGGTGACTGTCCATGCGCCTCTCCTTCCTTATTTGATGGAAGATTCGCCCTGCATATTTTTTGAAACAGAGCCCGCTGCCCTGTTTCGCACCATATCAATAGCGGCAACTTATTGTCATCACATTTATTTTAGTGCGACAATATGACCACCATATTTGACAATGCAGAGGCTCAATGTCTGCTGACGGAGAGGAACATTAAAACAAACGAATTGTTGCAGGGGGGAGGGCTGGAAAGGATTTGTTTGGGGGTTAGCTACCGGGAAGAGCCTGCTGGACTGATGTTACGTGAAAGAGGATATATCCCTCATTGATCAGATCATGTTTTGCTTCAGGTATCGAATGCCTCGGGATAATGCTTGCGCAGGCAGTCCGGACAGATACTATGGGTAATCCCTGCCTCGGAATGTCTGCTGTTGGTTGTCTAACAGGACAAGCCACTTATCCTTTATATGGCCGATCAGTAAACCTCCGATGCTGCCCACAATAAACGGAATAATATATTTATTAAGATCACTTTCTAATCCTGTCCTATGGATATTTATTCTCATAAGCACAGGAATAATGCCGGCGCCTATTACTGCGTATAAAATTTTAAATGGGATTTTCATCATCTTGATCGGGCAATGCCTTCCGCAGCTGGAGGCCTCAACTGTCGAACCCTCGTGTTGGCGGGACTGCGGGTGTTTTCCCTGGTTAAAATACAAAGCTCCTATTCAAAAATAGCACTCCAGGAAAGAGTTACTATACCGCAAACAAACTGTGGTCCGCTCCGGCAGCAAGGCTTGAGGCAAAAGATCTGGCAACCAGTGGATTTGCGGCAGCAGGCGGCAGGCCCAGAGCGGCAACCACCTGGCGGCAGAGTTCCATCATATCAAGTTTTTTGCCGGTGGCTGCAGCAAGGACTGCACCATGGATCTTCTCAAGATAGGCAATAGCTGCGGCCATTCTCACCTGTATTTTTTTCTGTCCGACCACTGGCGGCTCCCATGAGGAAAGAAGGGTCTGCACGGCGTCAATGTCCTGCAGTTTTCTGATGGATTGCACGCAATCAACGATATTTTCGTAGATCGGCAGATCACCCGGCAGGGGCAGGGCATCGCCGGTAAAAAGGGTCTTGTCCCCGGCCAGCAGCAGCGAGATGGAGCCGGCTGAATGGCCGGGGGTATGTATGACCGTGCAGGAGAGGTCTTGGCCAAGTTCCACGGTCTCGCCATCACGGAGTACGCGGTCAACAGGGACCGGACCGCCGACCAGCATTTGAAAGCCTGGAACAGGCCTGTCCTGAAACTGCTGCTGCGTATCCTCGATCCACAGACGTTCATTGGCATGGGCGCAGATACGGCAGCCTGTGGCATTCTTTACAGCCCTGGCTGCGCCCAGATGATCCGGGTGGGAATGGGACAGGATCAGCATGGCTATCTCGGCCGGATCTCTACCATGCTCCCTGATGGCGTCAAAAATAATGAAATCCGCCCCGGCCACCCCGCTGTCGATCAAGGTGATGGTTTCTGCCATGCAGATGAAGGCATAGACGAACCGATCAAGTGCTTTCTCCGGCGAGAGAGGTATTTGGAAAGGAATTCTGACGGCATGGAGGTGTTTGGTGACTTGCATGATTTTCTCGCTGTTTCTTGAGGGGGAACCTCGAGGGTTTACAGTTGCCGGTTTACAGTTTACGGTCTCCGAATCAATGCCGTTAACTTAAGAAAAACTGACTACACTCGTCGTCACCCCGGCGAAGGCCGGGGTCCAGAATTGTCGTAACTACCTGGATTCCGGCCTTCGCCGGAATGACGAACCTGGGCTCAGGCAACCGGCGAAAAG
>JAHILF010000108.1 GCA_018897105.1 Pseudomonadota bacterium | reverse complement strand
GCAATATTGTGTATGGGCTTTTTCTTGGGATATCGCACCTCCTTTATTGTTTGGAGGTACGTTATCACGTTAAAAGTCAAACTTTCAACAAAAATACGTCATCGTATTTAAGAATACGTGTACTAAGTTAATGACATTGATGTCAAATTATGAGAATAATATTTTAATTAAAAATTGTATATCTTCTGCGGCCATGACTATTTTTAAAAATTATTTGTTACAACGAAAGGTTAAAGTAGATTTAATAAAAGTTATCAACAATTTGAACTTTCTCACAAATATTCAGTCTAAGAAATGAATAACTAAAAATTAGGATGGTAATAAAAATGGAAACAACCAAATTCGCTATTCCTGAAATCATTTTTGGCAGAGGAAGTATCAAATATGCTGGACAATATGCACTGAGACATGGGGCAAAAAAGATCTTTCTGGTCAGTGATCCGGGCATTGAGGAAGCCGGCTGGGTGCAGCGCCTGATGGATATTCTGAAAGCCGAAGGCATAGACTGGATCTATTATCCCAGGGTGACCTCCAATCCCCGCGATTATCAGGTGGAGGAAGGGGCGGAATTCTATCTGAAAAATCGGGCTGATGTCATCATGGCCATTGGCGGAGGCAGCGCAATGGATACTGCCAAAGGCATTGCCATTATTGCCAGCAACGGCGGCAAGATCCGTGATTATGAAGGGGCGAACAGAGTGCAGCGTCCTTTGCCGCCCATGGTATTCATCACCACCACCGCAGGAAGTGGTTCTGACATATCACAGTTCTGTATCATCACCGATGTGAAACGTGCGGTCAAAATGTCCATTATCACCCGCACCCTTGTGCCCAACATATCCATCGTCGATCCGCTGATTTTACGCACAAAAACCGAAAAGCAGATTACCCAGTCCGCGGTGGACGCCCTGGCCCATGCCATTGAGGCCTATCTTTCCCCCATCGCCTCCCCGTTCACCATGCCGCAATCCCTGAAAGCCATTGATCTGATTCTCCGCAATCTTCAACATGCCGTTGAAACACATTCTTTAGATTCTTTGGAACAATTGAGTATTGCCTCTGTATATGCTTCAATGGCCTTCAGCAATGCAGGGCTCGGAGCGGAGCATGCCCTGGCTCACTCCTTGGGCGGTCAGTTTGACATGAGCCACGGGGTTGTTCATCCAATCCTGCTTACTGCGGTCATGCGGTTTAACTTGCCGTCCTGTCCTGGCAGAATGGCAGATATCGGCCGGGTCATACTCGACAAACGGCTTGGTTCGGACGATGAAACCGCCCTGGCAGGAATTGCTAAACTTGAGGATTTTTTTGCCTCATTCAATGTTTCCTTAAGGCTCAGCGATGAGGTCAGCGAAGGTGACAGACAGTATCTTGAGCCAATCTGTAAAATGGCTGTCAATGATGTCTGTAATCTGACCAATCCCAAACCGGCATCATGGGAAGATCTGCTCTCGATTTGCGAGGAGGTTTGGTGATGTCTGCCCCTACCACTCTTGCTGATCTTATAGGAATTGAACACTGCAAACTCGGTTTTTATCAGGAACTTCAACGCAAAGTAGAGGAACTGAAGCATTCGAATCGTGAGCTTGAGAAGAAACGCCAGGAATTTAAGGGATTGCTGGACGCCATAACCGATATGATGGTGGTACTTTCCGAAGACCTGAAAATCCAGTCGGTCAACCATATTTTCAAGGAATGGTATCCGGATACCGACCCGAAGGGGCAATACTGTTATAAATTTTTTCGAGACAGAGATGCGCCCTGTGATGGCTGCCCGGTTCTCAAGGCATTGGATCGTGATGAAATATGTAAGGATTCGTGCATCCATAAAGTGGGGGACAAATTCCGCCATTTTGAACTGATCGCCTCGCCTCTCAAGACCAGTCTTACCGGCGAACGCAACGTGCTGCTCTTTAAACGGGATGTCACGGTGGAAAAAGAATTTCAGGCGCAGTTTTACCAGGCTGAAAAAATGGCTACCGTAGGGGCTCTGGCCGCCGGAGTTGCCCATGAAATAAACAACCCTCTCACCGCCATCAGCGGTTTTGCCGAAGGGTTGCGGCGCAGACTCGGCCGTATTCACGATAAGGTGGATGATGATCTGTATAACGATTTTCAAGAATATACCGATACCATTATCAAGGAATGTCTGCGCTGCCGGGATATCGTCCGCACACTGCTCACCTTCAGCCGGCCCATGGCCTCCAGTCTGTGCCCGGTAAACTTAAACGATTGTATTAATGACACCCTGTTTATCCTGAAGCACCATTTTAAAGAACAGCATAAAGTCATTGTTAAAATTGAATTAGATGATAAGCTGCCGCTGATTATGGGGGACGAATCGCAACTCAAGCAGGTCATCATCAATTTGTTGACCAATGCCCTTGATGCCAGTGGTGAGGGGGGTACGATACTGATTAAAACCTATCCGGATGAGACCGGCGGCGCGGGGTTGATTGTTAAAGATTCCGGCTGCGGCATTCCTCCCGAATTGCAGGACAAACTTTTTGAGCCTTTTTTTACTACCAAGCCGGTTGGCAAAGGAATCGGTATCGGACTTTCCACCTGTTACACCATAGTGAAAAATCACAACGGACAGATCAGTATGACCAGCGAGGTGGGCAAAGGCACGACATTCTGTATACATCTACCCGGAATTTCTGAATAATGGCAAACGAAAAATATCCTGTTCTCGTTATTGACGACGAAGAGCCCATCAGACGACTGCTGCAGAAGGAACTGGCAAACTCCAGCCGAGAGGTTTTCACTGCGGCCACGGCAGCCGAAGCAATGGCCCTGGTGCGGAACCGCTGGTTCGATGTCATCATCATGGATCTGCGCCTACCCGACACCACCCATCTGGACTTGCTCATTAAGGTGCGGGATTCCATTCCCCATACCGAGGTGATCATGATCACCGGGCATGGGGACATTGACAGTGCCGTGGAAGCCATGAAACTCGGGGCCTGTGATTTTATTCCCAAGCCGTTCAACCTTGACCGGCTTGATCTGGTGGTGGAAAAAGCGCATCAGCGGGTTCGGTTGTCCCGGGAAAATATGATACTCCGTCACAAGGCCGGTTATGATCAGGGTTCGATAAAGTTTATCGGCAATTCAATGGCCATACGCAATATTCAATTCCTTATTGACAAGGTTGCTCCGGCCAATATCCCGGTACTCATAACAGGTGAATCAGGAGTAGGCAAAGACGTGGTGGCCCATGCCATCCATGATCGCTCCAGCCGGGGAGGAAATCAGATTATCATTAAGAATTGCGCCTCCCTGCAGAAGGAACTTGCCCGCAGCGAGCTTTTCGGCCATGTGAAAGGTTCGTTTACCGGCGCCGGAGAATCCCGGGAAGGGCTCATGTCTTATGCCCACGAGAGCACGCTGTTTCTTGACGAGATTGGTGAACTGCCTCTTGAGGTGCAGGCCTCCCTGTTGCGCATGCTGGAGACCCAGACCTACCGCCGGGTCGGTGAAAAAGATGAACGCCGGGTGGATATCCGCTTCCTGTTCGCCACCAACCGCGACCTGGCCGACGAGGTCAAAAAAGGCCGTTTTAACGAAGCATTTTTTCATCGTATCAATGTTTTCAATATTGATATTCCCCCTCTGCGCGAACGCAAGGAGGATCTCCCTCTGCTGGTTGATTATTTTCTCACCTCGCTCAGCCCTGATACCACCACCTACCGCATGGTGCAAAGCACCATGGACTGCGTGCTGCGCTATGATTGGCCTGGCAATATCCGGGAACTTCGTAACGTCATCGAACGCAGCATTATTCTTGCTGAAAACGGCATCATCACCGAGCGCTGCCTGCCACGTGAACTCGTGGTTGCCGCGGAAACCTCCGAGGCGAGCATTACCTTGGAATCGGTTGAAAAAACACATATTCTGAAAATGCTGAATTTCTATAACGGCAACCGGCGCAAGGCGGCAGAAGCTCTCGGTATCAGCCGCAAAACCCTTTATCGAAAAATGAACGAGTTTAACGCCGATTGATCTTGATCTGTCAGGGGCTTTGGTCCCTGATTCGTTTTTTTCTCATCTCATTACGCTTCACCGCAATAGTGTTGACAGCGTTATCAATAAGACAGAACAGTCTTCTTCCCAGCGAACCCATGCGGTCATTATGACCCACTGGTCTCTTTCCGATGGGTCGTTTTACCCCTCATGCTGTTAAGGCCATCACATCCCCGGTTTACTGATTTTCATCTGGAATCCTCACTGTAGATAAGAATCATAAGCATGTTAAATGGGACATATTGTCCCTGGTCTTTTCACCGCATAATCGTATAACTTGTCGATATTATATGATTTCTATATATGGCACCAAAATTGCCATAAGGACGGTAGACCACCACAACAGGGAATTTTTACGATACAGCACAAGGGAGTCTACTGATGGGATTTGATTTTATTGCCGATGAAATTTTTGAAATGGCTGAACAAGTAGAAAAAAAAGGAGCAAAATTTTACCGAAAGGCGGCCGAGAAGGTGAACGGCGAGGAGAGAAAAATTCTGCTCGAGCTTGCCGGCATGGAAGATTGCCATGGGATGAGATTTGCTGACTTCCGAAAAAACCTTGAGCTTTGTGACAAGAACTCAACGACCTTTGACCCGGAAGGGGAGACAGTTCTCCATCTCAGGGCTCTGTCAGATACCAGAGAATTTTTTGAAAAAGATCTCGATATCTCAAATAAGGAAGCAATTTTAAAATCCGCTATTACGGTAGGCAAAGAATCCATCATATTTTACCTCGGTCTAAAAGACCTGGTAGACTGCAAATCCGGGAAAGAAAAAATTGATGCCATTATCAATGAGGAGATGAGACATCTCAAAATTCTTAACGGCAAACTCTACTCTTCGTAAAAGAAGCAGTAAGTTTTTATTGATGCCCCAGCCCTTCAGGCGCCGGTTGCACCTGCACAGATGCATTGCTCACGGTTGCTCATATCGGACAACTAACCGTTACCGGGTTCAGACCGGTAACGGTAATCGGTACCACTCGATGCCAAGAATTTTCTTCCCATTTTCATACCGTAGATCCTTATTGTTCTTTCCAGTTGCTGCTTGGTTGCAATGGGTCAGGATGACCCTTTGCAGCCAAGCAGCTGTTTCATTCTGACCCAACGCGTTTAAAGGCAATCCTGCATTCGTTTTATCGGTTGGCCGGCAACCTGTTTTGTTGGCGACAGAGGCAGTATTTACTGTACTTGAGTCATGTTGTCCCTGCTTAATTCTGAATGGTCTTGTAAGGTATTGAAATAACATCATATTTTTTCATGGCATATGATTTGCTAATGAAAACAAAAATAGTTACCGGATGCAAACTGAGGCAGAAAGCATCTACGATCAACCAGAAGGAAAGGCACTTACCATGTGTACTCTCCTTAAGAACGGCTTCATAAGTGTTGGAGTAACAGGTCCAGGCACATCTCGGATTACAGAGGAAGCTTTGAGAAGGTATTGCTTAACCGAAACGGTTGTGATAAAAAATTAAGTTAGGCAGCTTGTGTAATGGTAATCATGAGAGGATATCGTCAATGCTTTCTTCCTATCATTGCTGGTCAGGTAAGCCGCTGAATGCATCATCCGTTTTTGTTTTTTGCAGATGTAAGCCACCTGATGTATCCGCAGAGAAAATTTTGATGGAATTGTGATGGATACGATTTCATCAGCGTTTGTTGTATGGAAAGTGTGGGTACGTAATCGCATCCCATATTTTTCACCTGTTCGCCACCTTGAGATAACCGTTTTCATTACTAACATTTAATTTGGAGAATGAAATGATCAAAAAAAAACTATACGTCAATGGTGTAGAAAGAAATCTTATTGTGGATGCTGATGAAAGTCTGGCTGAAGTTCTGCGGAAAAGACTGAGACTCACCGGCACGAAGATTGGTTGCGGCAAGGCCCAGTGTGGTGCGTGTAATGTTATTATGGACGGCAAGTTGACCCGTTCCTGCGTGACGAAGATGTCACGCATGGCTGATGGCGCCGCTGTTACGACCATTGAGGGAATAGGTACCCCGGACGATCTCCACGCCATTCAAATGGCCTGGATGGTTCATGGTGGTGCACAATGTGGTTTTTGTACCCCTGGCTTTATCGTTTCCGCCAAGGCCCTTCTCGATGCAAATTCAGACCCTTCACGTGAGGATGTGCGCGAATGGTTTCAGAAAAATCGCAATGCCTGCCGCTGCACCGGATACAAACAACTGGTCGATGCGGTTCAGGATGCCGCCAAGGTGCTGAAAGGCGAACTAAGCCTGAAAGACCTGGCCTATAAGATTCCGGCGGACGGCAAGGTATTCGGTACCCATCAACCCCGCCCCAGCGCCGCCGCCAAGGTAACGGGCACCTGGGATTTCGGTGCGGACCGCGGTCTGCAGCTGCCGGATAATACCCTACAGATGGCCCTGGTACAGGCAGAGGTTTCCCATGCCAATATCCTTTCCGTGGATACCAGCGAAGCGGAGAAAATGCCGGGCGTCTTCAAGGTGGTCACCGCCAAAGACATCAAAGGCAAGAACCGTATTACCGGTCTGATCACCTTCCCCACAAACAAAGGTGATGGCTGGGATCGTCCCATCCTGTGTGATGAAAAGGTCTTTCAGTTCGGTGACGCCATTGCCATCGTCTGTGCAGATACCGAAAAGCATGCCAAGGAAGCGGCCAAGCAGGTCAAGGTGAAACTGGAAGAACTGCCGGCCTACATGAGTGCTCCGGCGGCCATGGAAGAGGATGCCCTGGAAATTCATCCCGGTACTCCGAATGTCTATTACATCCAGAAAATCGCTAAGGGCGAGGAGACCGCTCCCATTTTCAACAAGGCTGAAGTGGTTATTGAGGGTGATTATTATGTCGGCCGCCAGCCCCATATGCCGATTGAACCTGATGTCGGTTTCGCCTATTATAATGATGATAACAAACTGGTTATCCATTCCAAATCCATCGGTGTCCATCTTCATCTCTATATGATCGCCCCGGGTCTGGGAGTCGCCCCTGAAGACTTGATCCTGGTACAGAACAATACCGGCGGCACCTTCGGTTACAAATTCAGCCCCACCATGGAAGCACTGGTCGGCGCCGCAGCCATTGCCACCGGCCGCCCGGTATTTCTCTGCTACGATTATTTCCAGCAGCAGACCTATACCGGCAAGCGTTCACCTTTCTTCATGAATGTCAAGATGGCTGCTGACAAGGATGGTATGCTCAAGGCCATGGAAACCGATTGGAGCGTTGACCACGGACCTTATTCGGAATTCGGCGATCTGCTTACCCTGCGTGGAGCACAGTTTATCGGGGCAGGGTATGACATCAAAAATATCCGTGGTGAAGGCCGCACCGTCTGTACCAATCATGCCTGGGGTTCCGCCTTCCGTGGTTACGGCTCTCCCCAGTCCGAGTTCGCCTCAGAGGTATTGATGGATGAACTGGCTGAAAAGCTCGGCATGGATCCGCTGGAACTGCGCTATAAGAACTGCTACCGCAAGGGTTCCACCACCCCCACCGGTCAGGACCCGGAGGTCTATTCTCTGCCTGAGATGCTCGACATACTGCGTCCTAAATATGAGGAGGCAAAAAAGAGAGTAGCTGCCAGCTCAACGGATGAGGTAAAACGCGGGGTAGGTATCTCCCTGGGCGTTTACGGCTGTGGTCTGGACGGACCGGATACGGCGGAAGTGGATACTGAGTTGAACGCCGACGGCACGGTGAGCATCTACAATACCTGGGAGGATCATGGCCAGGGAGCTGATATGGGAACTCTGGGCACCGCCCATGAGGCCTTGAAACCTCTGGGCATCAGCGGCGACCGAATCAAATTGGTGATGAATGACACCAGTAACTGCCCCAACTCCGGACCTGCCGGCGGCAGCCGCAGCCAGGTGGTGGTCGGTCAGGCCATCCGGGTCGCTTGCGAGGAGCTGATCAAGGCCATGAAAAAGGCTGACGGTTCCTTCCGCACCTATGATGAAATGAAGGCGGAAAACATCCCCACCAAGGTAAACGGCAAATGGTCGGCCCCTGCCGGCGCTTGCGATGAAAACGGCCAGGGCAATCCTTTCTGCTGTTACATGTACGGCCTGTTTATGGCCGAGGTTGCCGTGGAAGTAGCAACGGGCAAGACCTCCGTTGAGAAGATGACCTGCGTGGCCGATGTGGGCAAGATCGTCAACAAACTCGTTGTTGACGGCCAGTTGTACGGCGGTATGGCTCAGGCCATCGGACTTGCCCTGACCGAAGATTTCGAGGACATCAAAAAGCACTCAACCCTGGTTGGCGCAGGATTTCCCTATATCAAACAGATCCCTGACGACATGGAACTGTTCTATGTGGAAACCCCGCGTCCCGATGGCCCCTTCGGCGCCTCGGGTGTTGGCGAATTACCGCTGACCTGCCCCCATGCCGCGGTGATCAACGGCATTTATAATGCCTGTGGCGCCCGCGTCAGAAACCTGCCGGCCCTGCCGGAAAAGGTTCTTGCCGCCATGAAAAAATAGCGGTACAGGTCCGACCGGGCCTCAGAAGGGGGAGCCGCTCAGGCGGCTTCCCCTTCACTCCATAACCTTTCACCAATAAGGTATTTCCGCATGGATCAACCGCAACTCCGCACGCTTGAAGCTACCTGCATACAGGAGGAATCTCCCCAGTGCTCGGCTGCCTGCCCGATCCATATTGATGTCCGGGCCTTCATGGGCTGCCTTGCCAAGGAGGACTGGCGTGGAGCCAGGCGCGTACTTGACCGGACCATGCCTTTTGCCGATATTGTCGGCCGCATCTGCGACGAGCCATGCCGCATAGCATGCAAACGGGCCGAGATAGGCGATCCCCTGGCCGTGGGCAGCCTGGAAAGGTTCTGCGTGTCCACGGTGCCAATGGTACTCAAACAACCCAAGCTTCCCGCCAAGGGTGGCAGCGTCGCTGTCATCGGTTCAGGGCTGAGCGCCATGACCGCAGCCCTCGATCTGGCCCGCAAGGGTCGGAACGTGGTCATGATGACCGGGGATGAAGAAGTCGGCGGCTCACTGCGGGGGTATGCTGAGGAGATTTTGCCCGCCCGCGTACTTTCGGGAGCCGTGGAGACCCTGGACTCTTATGGAGTCAACATTCAGTTCGGCTGTTCTCTGAATAAGGAATTTTTCGACATAGTCAGACAAGACTCTGATGCTGTTTTTTTCGACAGGGATTGTGCAGGTCTTGCTGCCCTGTCCATAGATTGCACTCATCCTGATCCGTTGACCCTTGCCGTGGGCAATGATGGCTGTTTTGCCGGCGGCGGAACCACGGAAAATGGTTTTTCTATTATGAAACAGGTTGAGGATGGGCGGCGGGCCTCCCTGTCCATCGAACGCTATCTGCAGAAGGTATCGCTCACCGCCCAACGCGAACGGGAGGGATCCTGCCAAACCAGGCTGCATACGGTCACCATTGGCATTGAACCACTCAAAGAGGTATTGCCCGCCGATCCGGCCGCAGGCTTTACCAAACAGGAAGCCGCCCGGGAAGCGTCACGCTGCATCCAGTGTGAGTGTAAGGAATGCGTCAAGCAATGTGCCTTTCTTCAGGAGTTTACCGATTACCCGAAAAGAGTGGCCCGCAAAATCTATAATAACCAGGCCATTGTCCAGGGCACCCGCACTGCCAACAAAATGATCAACTCCTGCATGCTCTGCGGCCAGTGCACGGTCATCTGCCCCCACGACTTTCCCATGGCAGAGGTCTGCAGGACCACCCGTGAGAACATGGTGGCAAAATCAACCATGCCACCCTCGGCCCATGAGTTCGCCCTGCAGGACATGGAGTTCAGTCTCGGTGAATTCTCTGCCATGGCCAGGCATCAACCTGGATTGGACAGCAGCCGTTATCTCTTCTACCCCGGCTGCCAACTGGCCGGCTCCGCTCCGGAGACCGTGGAACAGACCTATTTGCATCTGACCCGGCATCTGGACGGTGGGGTAGGGTTGATGCTCGGCTGCTGCGGCATTCCCGCCCAATGGTCCGGCCGGCAGGAACTCTTTGGCCAGACCATGCAGACATTCCAGACCGAAGTCAGAAAGCTGGGCGATCCGCTCATTATCACCGCCTGTTCCAGCTGTTATGCCGTTTTTAAGGAATTTGCCCCTGAGCTGGAAGTGCAGTCCCTCTGGCAGATTCTGGACAAAGGGGAACTCCCTGAACAGAAAACAGCGCCTCCGCAGCAACTCCTGACCATCCATGACCCCTGCACGGTCAGACATGAGCCGGAGATACGGGCAAGCGTGCGCAGCATCTTAAAAAAAATCGGCATTGCAACAGCAGAGCAGCCCTATTCAGGTGAGCTGACCGACTGCTGCGGTTACGGGGGCCTGATGCAGTTCGCCAATGTGCCGCTGGGCGAGAAGGCTTCTCGCGCCAAGGGCCTGCGCAGTGATCTTGACGGTCTGGCCTACTGTGCCATGTGCCGGGACAATCTTGCTGCATCCGGCAGGCGTATCGCCCATCTGCTTGACTATCTCTTCCCCGCGGGCGGACAGGAGGATCCTCTGCTGCGCCCCAACCCCGGCTTTTCTGGACGGCATGAAAACCGGGCACGGCTCAAGCAGCATCTGCTCACCACCCTTTGGCAGGAGGAACCGACCATGCCCCCCGAGTATAAGGATATCAAATTATTTATCGATGCGCAGGTTATGGTGCTGATGAATAAAAGACATATTCTGGAGGATGATCTGCAGAAGGTTATCTTTCAGGCTGAGCAGTCGGGTCGAAGGCTGATTGATCCGGAAAACGGCCACTTTCTTGCCAGTTTCAAACCGGTCCGGGTGACGTACTGGGTGGAGTATCAACCTGATAAACAGGGATTTGTCATTCACAATGCTTACAGTCATCGAATGATCCTGCCGGGAGATGTCAAATGAGCAACTTTTCCTTTATAAGTGATACGGAGTGGCGTTGCGGCTGCTGCAATAAAGAACTGCAGCCGAGCAAGGTGAACGTGGAATATATGGGCTCGGTGTTCAATGTTGAGCTGATGGCCTGTCCTGCCTGCGGTTTCGTGCTGGTTCCCGAAAAACTGGCACTGGGTAAAATGCTCGAAGTGGAACAACTTCTGGAAGATAAATGAGTAAGTCTGATGACCACCTCGATCGTAGACCATACACCCCTGCTCTGTGAACAGCAGGAACTGCGGCAGATCACCGGCGACACACTGCGGCCCGGGGGACTTACGCTGACCCGCAGGGCCATGCGGTTCTGCGGTTTGCCTGCCCGCAGCAAAATTCTCGACGTGGGATGCGGTTACGGGCAGACCATGGCCCTTCTTGCAGCACAATTCGATATGGCGCCCACGGGGCTTGATCCCGCCGAATCCATGTTACGTCAAGCAGCGGATCTATGTCCCGACTTTCCCTTGTTGCAGGCCACCGCTGCCGCCATTCCCGTACAAAATGATTTTTTCGCTGCACTTATCTCGGAATGCGTGCTCTCCCTGACGGACAACATGCAGGCAAGCCTTAAGGAAATGTGGCGTGTTCTTGCCCCCGGCGGCAAGCTGGTGCTTACCGACATCTATGCCCGGCAGGAAAATTCACTGCCGGGAGTGCAGCAGAGTGAGATCCGCAGCTGCTTTGACGGAGCGCTTCCCCTTGATGCCATCAAGGCATATCTGCGGGCCGCCGGTTTCACGATTCTGCTGATTGAGGATCATACCGCCATGCTGCGGCAACTGGCCGGGCAGATCATCTTTACCTACGGCAGCCTGGCCGCTTTCTGGCAACTGTTCATGGGTGCGGAGAAGGCCGCATGCACATGCAGTTCCCTCGCCACGTCAAAGCCCGGCTATTACCTGCTCATTGCCGAAAAGGAGTAATTGCAATGGATGATACAGTTTTGCGCATCATGCAACTCGGCTCCCAGGGGCTTTGCTGCAGCCAGATATTAATAAAAATGGCCCTTGAAGATATGGGGGAGGAAAACGTTGCGCTGGTACGCGCCATGTCCGGACTCTGCAACGGCCTGGGTGCCGGGGAGATGTGCGGTGCGGCAAGCGGCGCGGCCTGCGTTATCGCCCTTTATGCGGCAAAGGGGGTCCCCAGTGAAGAGGAGTCCCCGCATTATAAGCTGATGCTGGCCGATTTCACCGAATGGTTCACCGGTGCAGCTCCCGGCAGGTGGGGCGGGATCAGATGCGATGAGATCATCCCCAGTGGGGCTGCCATGGAAATGCAAAAGTGCGGCAACATCATTGCCTCAAGCCGCAACCGGGTTCTGGAAATATTGACGGCATACGGTTTTGACCCGAGTGCTCCCAAAGAATTACACCATGAATAATGACCCACGCAGAGATATCATTTCTGCAACAGAAAGCGTGTGTCCCACCTGCCTGCAGCGCCTGTCCGCCGTGCGGGAAAAAGACGGTGAGGATGTTTATCTGGTAAAAAAATGCCCTGATCACGGGGAGTTCGACACGATCATCTGGCGGGGGCCATTACGCTTCACCTCCTGGAACAGGCCCAAAATGCCATCCAGGCCTCTGCAGACATTCACCAAGACAAAAAAAGGCTGTCCCTTTGACTGCGGGCTCTGCCCGGAGCACGGGCAGCATACCTGTACCGCGCTCATCGAGATCACCGCGCGCTGCAATCTGCGCTGCAAGGTATGTTTTGCCGATGCCGGCGACCATGCGGCTGCAGATCCTTCGCTGGAAAAGATAGCTTTCTACTATGACCGGTTGCTCGCGGCAAGCGGACCCTGTAATATCCAGCTGTCCGGCGGCGAGCCCACGGTTCGGGATGATCTTGCCGACATCATCCGCCTAGGCCGGGACAAAGGATTTTCCTTTATTCAGCTCAACAGCAACGGCATCCGTCTGGCAGAGGATAAAGGCTATGCAAAGAGCCTGAAAGCCGCAGGGCTGTCATCCGTCTTTCTCCAGTTTGACGGCATCAACGACGACGTCCACCTGTCCCTGCGGGGACGTGCTCTTGCAGCAATCAAGGAAAGAGCCATTGTCAACTGCGGCTTTGCCGGTCTCGGGGTCGTGCTGGTGCCTACCATCGTGCCAGGGGTCAACACCGGGGAAATCGGCAGCATCATCAACTACGCAGCCCGCTTTTCCCCCACCGTGCGGGGTGTCCATTTCCAGCCGGTGTGTTATTTCGGCCGCTATCCGCAGCAGCCCCATGACAGTACCCGCATTACTTTGCCGGAAATATTGATGCACCTGGAAGAACAGACTGGCGGCGAGATAACGGCAAATCTCTTCTCCCCGCCATCCTGTGAACATGCACTCTGTTCCTTTCATGCCAATTTCCTGGTGCAGGATAACTATACCCTGAAAGGGATCACCTCCTGGCAGCAGATATGCTGCTCAGCTGCCGGGCAGAACCGAGAGATCCCGTCAGCCATAGAGGGCAGAGAGAAAAGCGTCTCCTTTACCGCCAGGCAATGGTCAACCCCCAGTCAATGCGATTGCGCCACCAGCAGGGTGCAGGAAAATGAGGATGAACTGGATTATTTTCTCAGAAGGGCCAAGACCCATACCTTTTCCATCTCCGGCATGGCCTTTCAGGATGCGTGGAATCTCGATCTTGAACGGTTGCATGGATGCTGCATCCACGTGGTTTCACCGGAAGGAAAGATCATTCCCTTCTGTGCCTATAACCTAACCTCAAGCAGAGGCCGGGGCTTATATCGGACATCTGGCGGATGAAAAAGAGCACGGTTGAAGACATCGTGTTGACGAGCATGAACACAACTGGAGAGCAGTTTGCTGATCGTGCCGCCATCGAGCGGTATCAGTTCCGCAGACTGCGGCAGACAATCGACCATGCCGTGGCTCACAGCCCCTTTTACCGAACCAGAATGGCAGGGACAGCGGCGACTGACATCACGGATCATGGGGCACTTTCCCGGTTGCCCTTTACCTATGAAGACGATCTGCGCCGCTCCGGGCAGGACATGCTCTGCGTCAGTCAGGATGAGGTGGCCCGCATCATCACCATGCAGAGTTCCGGCACCACCGGCCCACCCAAGCGGCTGTTTTTCACCGAGGAAGATCTGGAGCGCACCATTGATTTTTTTCATCACGGCATGAAATCACTTGTCAAAGCCGGGCAGAAGGTGCTGATCCTTCTGCCCGGCGCCACTGCCGATTCCACCGGAGATCTCCTGGCCCGCGCCTTGGAGAGGATGGATGTTGCCAGCCGGATCTACGGGCTGGTGGATGATCCGCAGCAGGCGACAGAAGAGGTGTTTGCCGAAAATTTTGACGCCATTGTCGGCTTTCCGGTGCAACTCCTGGCCCTGTCTCGCACTCTTGCCGGGCAGTCCGTCACGGCCGGACAGATCAAATCCATCCTGCTCTGCTCCGATTATATTCCCCGGACCGTGTGCGATGAATTGTCCGCAAAATGGCAGTGCCGGGTCTTCAGCCATTACGGCACAGTGGAAACCGGCCTGGGTGGCGGGGTCGAATGCGAAGGGCTGTGCGGTTGCCATCTGCGGGAAGCTGATCTGCTCTTTGAAGTGGTCTGTCCCCGCACCGGTGTTTCCCTGTCGTCGGGCGAGTGGGGTGAGATTGTCTTTTCCACCCTCACCCGGCGGGGTATGCCGCTGATCCGCTACCGCACCGGCGATTACGGTCGCCTGCTTGACGGGCCGTGTATGTGCGGCAGCCATATTGCCAGACTGGACAAGGTGCGCGGCAGGATCGACCAGGTGCGGCAACTGGATAACGGCCAGGCCCTCTCCATGGATGTGCTGGATGAAATTCTGCTCGCCATCCCGGGTCTGCTTGATTTTCAACCTGTGCTGCAAAAGGAGAATGGCCGAGACAGCCTTACTGTCCGTTTGGCGGTTATCCCGGCAAACAGAGATGAGGTTTTTCAGCAGGCGGCATTGCTGCTCAAAGGGGTTGCACAACTAAAAAACATCAGGGTTATTCTCGAGGCAAGCCCCACAGGCCTCATCAACAAAGCGAAACGCATAATCGAAGACAAAAGAGGAAAAATCAGCCATGAAACAGCTTATCAGGCAGGTTTGTGACATATTGGCAAGTGGCGAGGATCTGGTGATGGCCACCGTCTCCAGCAAGAACGGCTCCGCTCCCCGAATGGCCGGAGCAAGAATGATCGTCCGGCAGGATGGCCGGATTGCCGCCACCATCGGCGGCGGCAAGGTCGAGGCCGTGGCCATAGAAGAATCGGTAAAATCATTCACCCATAAGAATTCCGTCCGCCATTTTTTTGATCTGACCAATGCCGATGCCGCCGGCACGGATATGATCTGCGGCGGAACCATGGAAATATTTCTGGAATACATCGCAGCGGACCCTGAAAATATCAAGGTTTTCTCCACCTTGCTGGCAGCACTCGACAGCGGCCGCCGAGTTTCCTTTGTCAGTAAGCTCAATGGTCAGGTTGCCGGCACTTCACGCTTTGTCATTGCCGATTCCTGTAAAGCAAACTGCTGCCAGGCTCCGGAGGCACTTCTGTCAGCCGTCAAAAAACTCCGGCTCTCCACCTCTGCACCTTCGGTCATTAACCATGAGGGTGAGGAGTATCTGGTTTCCTACTTTTCCATCCCGGGTGACCTTTATCTCCTCGGCGCCGGTCATGTTTCCGCCTGTACCGCTGAAGCCGCCGCCAGGGTAGGCTTTCGGGTAATTGTCATGGATGACAGGTCCGAATTTGCCAACCAGGAGCGATTTCCCTCAGCCGACCAGGTGGTCGTGCTTGACTCCTTTGCCGATTGTTTTCAAGGGTTTGATATCACCCACGACAGCTACCTGGTTATCGTCACCAGAGGGCACATGCATGACCGGGATGTCCTGGAGCAGGCGCTCCGTTCCAATGCCGGTTACGTGGGCATGATCGGCAGCCGGAAAAAACGTAACGCCATTTACACCAACCTGCTGGCAAAAGGGACGGCACAAGAACAAATAGACCGAGTCCATTGTCCCATCGGTCTGTCCATTGAGGCTGATACCCCGGAGGAGATTGCAGTGAGTATTGTCGGCGAATTGATCCAGCAGCGCGCAAGGGGGCAGAACCGTGGAAAATGAACTTGCAGCAATCATTCCCGCCGCCGGCCTCTCTTCCAGAATGGGAGAGTTAAAGGCGCTGCTGCCCCTTGGGGAAACCACAGTGCTGGGACATATCATTAAACTCTTTCAGAGCTGCGGCATCAGTGATATCATCGTCGTCACCGGCCACAGGGCTGAGGAGGTCGAGCAGGAGGCTGTCCGGGCAGGTGCCCGTGCCGTGCATAATGCCGACTATGAGCAGGGTATGTTCACCTCGATCAAAACCGGCATCAGGGCACTGCGCCCGGAGACCAGGGGCTTTTTTCTGCTGCCGGTGGACATCCCTTTGATCCGCAGGGGAACAATCAGGTTGTTGGCCGAGGCCTTCACCAATTTCCCCCTGGCAATCGTTTATCCTGTATTTCATGGCAGGCGCGGTCATCCGCCGCTTATCACCACCTCCCTGTCAAAGCACATTCTCAACAATGACGGACCGGACGGGCTGCGCGGGCTGCTTGAGCAGGTGGACAGGCAGAGCGTCACCTCAGTGCGGGACATCGAGGTGCCGGATGCCAACATCCTCTTTGATATGGATACCATGACTGACTACAGATCAGGTATCGATCTCTATGCTAAACGTGATATGCCGACCATTGAGGAATGCAGTATTCTTCTGCATGATCTGTACGGAATGGCGCCATTGGGACTTGACCACGCACAACGGGTTGCTGATCTGGCGGCAGCAATATGCGCTGGAATTGCCGAGAAAAGGGGGCAGGGGCCGGACAGAGACGTCTGCCGGGTAGCCGGACTGCTGCATGATATTGCCAAGGGCCATGCCCATCATGAAGAGGAAGGGGGCCGCTGGCTGCGGCAGCTGGGATTTGACCGGGTTGCTGATATCGTCGCAGCCCATAAGGAGGCGGAATTGCCTCCGGGTGCCCGGGTCACGGAAAAAGAAATTGTCTACCTTGCCGATAAAATGGTGAGCGGCAACAGGCTGGTCAGTGTGGAAAATCGTTTCAGGCAGAAGCTTGAACTCTATGCTGAAGATCCAGCCGCCTGCGCTGCTATCACAAGGAGACTGCTCCAGGCCAGGAAGGTGATGGAGGCCATCGAGATTGAAACAGGCTGCAGTCTGGATTACCTGATCAGCCAATGCCGGGATGCTTGATTGGCGGCAAAAAAGGGCGGACCGATCTATCTGATGCGGCATGGGCAAATTGAACAGTTCCAGCCTCGTCGTTTCGTGGGGCAACTGGATCTTCCCCTGACCGATGCAGGGAAGATCCAGGCCCGGGACATGCGGGATTTTTTCAAGGATATTAAACTTTCCCGGATTTTCACCTCCCCTCTTCGCAGGACTGTGCAGACCGCGGAACTCGTGGCCGGCGACAGGATAATCGATATCAAGCCCGTTCCCGAATTAGCCGAGATCAATCTGGGCGCCTGGGAAGGATTAACCGTTGCTGAAGTGGGCAAGCGATTTCCCGGCGAATATGAAAAACGGGGCGAGGATCTGGCCCATTATCGAACCGAGGGGGGTGAAAGTTTTGCTGATCTTGCCCAGCGCAGTCTCCCGGTTTTTACCAGGCTGGCAATGGAAAATGCCGGCCCGCTGCTGGTGGTTGCCCATGCAGGGGTAAACCGGGTCCTGCTTGCAAGCCTGCAGCAGCTCCCCTTGAAAGATCTTTTACTGATTCCCCAGGACTATTGCTGCCTCAATATCATCAATCTGGATAATGGCAACTGGCATATTGCTGCCATCAACCAGAGGATTTGAATCATTTGACCTGTCTGTTTCTGAGGCAGCTGTCGGAAATCCGGATCTTCGAGAATACAAGGCGTTCTGGATTTTCGCCTATGCGGGAATGACGGGAGAATCTTGGCATTAACAAATTTTTCATCTTTTGTTGTGCTCACGGCGCGCCGTGAGAATGAGAGTTTATATGAAAGTCCTTGCCGCTGCGTAGCATGTCATCCTGCGGTAGGAGCGGGCCATGCCCGCGATAACGAGTTTTTTCAATGCCAAAGGTCGCGGGCATGGCCCGCTCCTACCCCGTAAGAACTTTCATTATTCGTTGTTCCCGTTTGCAGAGATGGGGGTTAGCCGGAAACCAGGCCCTCCGCTGAATGCCAGCTAGAACCATGCTGGCATGACGGCAAAGATAAACGGTAAATTTGTAATTTCCATCTCCCTAAATCGTGATCTTGTCCTTTACCTGAAACATCCTTCTGTAAAGATATCCGGAAAGTCCGATCAGCAATCCCAGGATAAAGAGTTCCTGTTCATGATGATTTTCCGGCTGCAGCAGCGCCAGGCAGGAGAGGACAAAAAGAAACTGGTAACCGATCCTGTGAAAACGCAGGATCTCACGCAGCACATAGATGTTGATGACCGGCACCACCAGGCTGAGCACTAAGAAGATATCAAGGGCGCCGAAGGAAAAGGCGGTGATAAGTTTTTTTGACGTCATAAACAGCAACACTATGGCAAGCAACAGATTGATCACCTGAAATTTTTTTTTATCCCGCGGCAGCGAGCTGTTATTGAGATAAAAAAGAACTTTGAGCGGCTCTTTGTCGTTTCTGAACATTTCCCAGATTGCCGTTTTACTTTTCCCTTTTTGCAGAAGTTCCTCAATTTCCTTTTCAAATTTGTCCGCCATTTATTTTTTTCCTTTATTTTCTTGGTCGACATGGCCTGAAAAATCAGCTATATTAAAAAGTTCTTATTTTTTGAATCAATTGCATTTATATGAAAAACATACCAGAAAAACAACGAATCGTCATCACCGGTGTTGGTCTTGCTGCGCCGAATGCCAATAGCCTTACGGATTTCCGCAGAAAGCTGCTTGCCGGCATCAGCGAGATTCAGACGATTGATCTGCGCTATGTGGGGAAGGTTCACGCCGGTGTATGCTCGTTTGATGAAACACGGTACCGCAAAAAAAAGGAAAATAAGCGGGGTACCCGGGCCGGCTGCATCGGGGTCTATTGCGCCAATGAGGCCCTGCTTGATGCGGGGATCGATTTCAGCCAATATGCCAGAGAAAGCACCGGTGTTTATATCGGGCTTACCGAACATGGCACCGTTGAGACGGAAAATGAAGTCTATAATATCAGTAAGTTTGATTATAACGTTGATTACTGGACCCACCATCATAATCCGCGAACAGTCTTAAATAATCCGGCCGGTGAGATTACCATGAATCTTGGTATCACCGGTCCCCACTATTCAGTGGGAGCAGCCTGTGCGGCCGGCAACGCCGCGCTCATTCAGGGTGCGCAGATGATCAGACTCGAGGAAGTGGATATGGCGCTCTGCGGCGGTATTTCCGAATGCACAGGGTCGTTCGGAATCTTTGCCAGTTTCAAGGCACAAGGTGCATTAGCCGAGCATGACGATGCCCAAAAGGCTTCCCGGCCGTTTGATCGGGACCGAAACGGTATTGTCATTTCTGAAGGCGGCTGTGTTTATGTGCTGGAGCGGCTTGATCGCGCCCTTGAACGCGGTGCCAGAATTTATGGTGAAATTGCCGGCTATGCCATGAACTCTGATGCCCGTGATTTTGTGCTCCCCTATGGTCCACGCCAGGCAGAATGCATGCGTCTTGCCTTGAAGCGGGCAGGGCTTGCCCCTGATGATATTGACATCATCAATACCCATGCCACCGGCACCAGACAGGGTGATGTGGAGGAGTGCCGGGCAATAAGGGAGGTTTTTGCAGGGAGCAGTTCAACGTATATCAATAACACGAAAAGTGTGATAGGACATGCTATGGGTGCTGCCGGTGTTCTGGAACTGGCCGGGAATCTGCCGTCCTTTGAGGATGGTTTTGTGCATCCGACGATTAATCTCGATAATCTCGATCCGGATTGTGCTTTACCCAATATCGTCGCTCATTATCCAAAACAGCTTGACAATGTAAGCACAATTTTGAATAACTCATTCGGCATGGTCGGAATCAATTCCGTTGTGATTGTTAGAAAATATGTAGAAGAGAAAATTTGATGGCTTTGTAAAAAGTCTTGGCGCCGTATTTTCGTGACGATACGTTATAGAGTTATCGTGCACGGTAGGCGGTCGAGCGGTTTTTGGCGCGACCGTCAAAATTTGACCAAAAGGTTATGGGTGCTGCTCTCAGCATCCCATTTAGTGAATATGGAGTAAACATGACACGTGGTGAAATAAAAGACGTCATTTTAGAAATAATCGCAGATATCGATGAAGATGCGGATATGGATGGTCTTAATCCAGATGAACCTCTGCGAGATCAGCTGGACCTGGATTCCATGGATTTTCTCGATATCGTTATGGAATTGAGGAAACGCTATAAACTCCAGATTCCTGAAGCGGATTATCATGAACTGGCCACCTTAACCAGCTGCATCAATTATCTTGAACCTAAATTAAAGGCTTTGTAAAAAGTCTACTGCCAAAAATTCGAGAGGTCAGATCAATGAGTTATTTGGCACTGGATGGCGGTCAAGAGGTTGTCCTTGGACCGTCAGAAATAAATGACGTGTAAAACAGCCGGTGGCTGACTATTCTCTCATTATCATCGGCGGCGGCCTTTCGGGCTTGGCCGCCGGTATTCGTTTCGCCCGTTTCGGCGGCTCTGTTCTGATTCTTGAAAAGCACGTTATTCCAGGCGGCTTGAACTCCTATTATTTCCGCAAGGGCTTTCTGCTGGAAACCGGCCTGCATGCCATGACAAATTTTGCAGAACCCGGGGACAAACGTGCGCCGTTAAATCGTCTATTTAGGCAGCTCAAACTTTCCCGCCATGACTTCATCACCCATGAGCAATTCTCCTCGCTTATCCATTTTCCCGCAGGTAACACTCTCCGTTTTTCAAATGATTTTTCCCTGCTGCAGGAGCAGATAGCCTCCCGTTTTCCAGCCGAAATAGATGGTTTCAACAGTCTGCTTGCCGTGGTAAACGGCTATGACCCTTTTACCCCCAAGGCATGGATTTCCACCCGAGTTATGCTTGCCCGGTTTCTGCACGATCCGCTGTTGATTGACATGATCCTGCTGCCGCTCATGGTTTACGGCAACAGTGAAGAGCACGACATGGATTTTTCCCAGTTCGTCATCATGTTTCGTTCCATTTATCAGGAGGGTTTTTTCCGTCCGGATGGCACCATGAAAGACTTCCTGGCTCTGCTGGTTGATAAGTTCACCTCCTATGGCGGAGAAATACGCTATAGCAGTCCAGTCGAATCAATTGCCATCACGGATCAGCAGGCCAGCCACGTAAAACTTGCAGGCGGGGAAACCATAACCTGCGATGCCGTCATTTCAACCGTTGGCGCTCCCGGTACCTTTGCCATGCTCTCACTGCCGCGGCAGGAAGAAAAATATGCAGGCAGGATGACTTTTGTCGAATCGATTTATATTCTGCCCCGTCAGACAAAAAAAGAGGTGAAAAGCGACCATACCATCATCTTTTACTGCCTGTCTGATCAATTGCAATACTGCCAGCCGGTAAAACCCGTTGATACCAGCTGGGGAGTGATCTGCTTTCCTGAAAATTTTCAAGGCATGCCGCCATCCGACTATTTTCAGATCCGTATCACCCATGCAGCAAATTATGATCTGTGGAAAAAGGCATCACCCCTTGAATATACGGCGATGAAGCAGGAGTGGGGGGCGAAATCCAGGGAGATGAGCGCTAAAATCATTGGGAATTATGAGCAAAACATTGTATATGAGGACAGTTTCACGCCAATTACCATTGAAAGGTATACGGCAAAAGCCCGAGGCGCCGTGTATGGCAGTCCGGTGAAAATAAAGGACGGCAGGACCCCCTGCCGCAATGTTTTCATAGCCGGCACGGATCAGGGTTTTCTGGGCATTGTTGGTTCCATGCTCAGCGGGGTGTCCATAGTCAATCAACATATTTTAACAGACAATTGATATTTAGCGGGTTGCTGAAATTCTGCGACCGCCGGGTCAGACCGTTTGATCCTTATTTCTCAGGGGGCCAGTCCTCTGATCCGTTTTATTGCCGGAGCTTGTCTCGGCAGCTCACATCATTTGCCAGTTGCAACTTTTGGTGAATGGCATAGGGTGAACGGACACGGCCTGTGGGCGCTGTCGGTTCGACAAGCGAGGCAGTATATGACTGCTGTCAATTATCATTATAGCTCAAACGCATCTATTTCAAATGGTTTATCAGTCAATAGAAAAGGCAAAAGACAGTTACGACGTCATTGTTGTTGGTTCAGGTCTGGGCGGGCTGACGGTCTCCAACCGTCTGGCGCGGGCAGGGCATGATGTCCTGCTGCTTGAGCATCACCATCGGCTTGGCGGGCTCGCCACCTGGTTTAAGCGCAAAAACCACACTTTTGATGTCTCGCTCCATGGGTTTCCCTATGGCATGGTAAAAACATGCCGTAAATACTGGAATGAGGCAATTAAGAACTCTATTGTCCAGCTCAAGAATATCGTTTTTGATAATCCCCAGTTCTCTCTGACCACAACCTTTGACCGGCAGGATTTTACCCGGATTCTGCAGGAAAAATTTTCCATTTCCGGCACGGTGATTGATGATTTTTTTGTCACGGTGCGAAAAATGAACTTCTATGATGATCTGGCGATGAGCACCAGGGAGCTTTTTGAAGAGTTCTTCCCAGGCCGCTCTGATGTGCACCGGCTGCTCATGGAACCGATTTCCTATGCCAATGGGTCAACGCTCGATGATCCAGCCATTACCTATGGCATAGTGTTTTCCAACTTCATGGATAAAGGTGTTTTTACCTTTCAGGGTGGCACCGACCATCTGATCGGCATGATGAGTGATGAACTGGAAGCCAACGGGGTCACCATCTGTACCAAGTCAAAGGTGGAACGCATTGTCGTTGAAAAGGGTAAGGTGAAAGGCGTTATGGTGGACGGCAGGGTGATAAGCGCCCCCTGCGTCATTTCCAATAGCGGGATTACCAACACCGTAGATGAACTTACCGGCCGGGACGCCTTTCCCGATGATTTTCTCGCTGACTTCGACAAGGTTAAAATCAATAATTCCAGCTGTCAGGTCTATATGGGCATCAAGCCGGGCGAGTCTTTTCCCGATGTCGGGGATCTTCTCTTTACCTCAACGGCGCCGAATTTTGATTCCCTTGAAATGCGTGATATGAAAACAAAGAGCAGGACCTTTTCCATCTATTATCCCCAGACCAGGCCGACAAATCCTGACTATACGGTTGTTGCCTCCATGAACGGCAATTATGATGACTGGGCGGATCTCACAGATGAGGAGTACAAGGCTGCCAAAGAAGATATGATTGAGCGCTCCCTTGTTGATCTCGAACGGTACATACCGGATATCCGCAGCAAGATCGACTGGCTCGAGGCCGCCACACCCATGACCTTCAGCCGGTATACCCTGCACACCAAGGGAACCTCTTTCGGGACAAAATTTCCCGGGCTTGACATCTCCCGCAAAATTTTCAAGGTTGTTCCCGGTCTCTTTCATGTCGGGTCGGTGGGGATCATCATGTCCGGCTGGCTGGGGGCCATCAATTACGGGGTGATTGTGGCTAATGATGCCGATGCGTTTCTGAGAAGTTGATCATGTCTGAATTTACAGGACAGAAAGTTGTTGTGACCGGGGCAACCAGGGGCTTGGGCAGGGCCATCTCCCTGGCCTTTCTGCAGCAGGGGGCAACTGTTGTGGGCCTTTACGGCGGCAATGTTCAGTCGGCGGCGGATTTTCAGCAGGAATGTATTGCCTTTGGTGATCTTTTACAGCTCTATCAATGTGATGTGAGCGATTATGCGGCGGTTGAAGAGCTTTATGGCCACATCGAGCAGAAGTTTGATACCATCGATATTCTGGTCAATAATGCCGGGATACGCCGCGACTCCGTGTTGGCCATGATGAAAGAGGATGACTGGCGGCGGGTCATTGATGTCAATCTTACCGGCTCCTACATCATGGCAAAATTTGCGGTTCAGCTGATGATGAAGCAGAAATACGGACGTATCATTTTTATCACTTCACCCATGTCCCATATGGGTTTTGCCGGGCAGGCCAATTATGCCGCCTCTAAGGCCGGTCAGATAGGCATGATGAAATCGCTTTCCAAGGAAACGGCCAAAAGAAAAATCACGGTCAATTGCGTGTCACCGGGGTTCATTGCCACAGAGCTGATCAATGATCTCAACCCGGATCAGCTCAGTGAGTATAAAAAAATGGTGCCCATGCGCCGTTTCGGCACACCTGCAGAGGTGGCTGACGCGGTTCTCTTTCTTGCGGGGCCCAAGGCGTCTTACATCAACGGCGCTGTACTGGATGTCAACGGTGGACTCTAAGGATTTTATCTTAGCCCGGATTCCCCACCGACCACCCTTTCTCTGGGTGGATAAGGTGGTCAGTTTTGACGGCCACAGTCTGATTGCTGAAAAAGATATCCCGGTTGACCTGGATATCTTTCAGGGCCATTATCCCGATTACCCGATTCTGCCCGGCGTCATTCTCTGTGAGGCAGTTTTCCAGACCGGCGCTCTGCTGATCTCTGAGCTGATCAGACAAGACAATAATGGAAAAAGCGACTCTGCAGCACAGGGAGTTCCTGTGTTGACCCGGATTACCGGCGCCAAGTTCAAGCGGGAGGTCAAACCGGGAGAAACCATCACCCTTGAAGTCACGCTGAAAGAGCAGGTGGGCACTGTCTGGTTTTTAAAGGGCAGAGTACTGGTGCATGGCAAAACAGCCGTCAAAGTTGATTTTGCCTGTGCCATGTCAGATATCATGAACCCGGTCCGGCAAGAGGACAAATCCCCATGAAAGACTTGCAGAGCTGCCAGGATCTCAAAATGCGGAAAGAGAATGCAACCCAGAACCCAATACTGAACGGATCATGAGTTTTCTTAATTTACAGGATAAAGTTTTTGCCGTTTTCGGTCTGGCAAACAGGAAGTCGGTGGCCTGCGCCATTGCCGCAGCCCTGGTCGATGAAGGGGCCGAGGTTATCCATGTGGTCAGAAGTGAAGAAAGGCGCCAGGCTGCGGAAAAGCTGTTTCCTGAGGCCAAGGTGTTCATCTGCGATGTGGAAGAAGAGGGAAACATCATCCGGGTGCGCGATGAAATCGCCGGGCACCTTGGCGGCAGAAAACTGGCAGGTCTTGTGCATTCCATTGCCTATGCCAATTACTCGGAAGGTTTGCAACCCTTTCATGCAACCCTGAAAAAGGATTTTCTTCAGGCCGTTGATATTTCCTGTTTTTCCCTGATATCACTCTGCAATCATTTTAAAGATCATCTTGACCGGGATGCCTCGGTTGTCACCATATCGATCTCCACCACCCGGATGGCGGCGGAAAATTACGGCTATATGGCGCCGGTGAAGGCGGCTCTGGAATCATCGTTGGCCTTTCTGGCCAAAAGTTTTTCCTCTTTTTCCCGGGTGCGGTTCAACGCCGTCTGTCCGGGACTGCTGAAGACTTCGGCATCTGCCGGCATCCCGGGTTATGTGGACAGCTATCTCTTTGCCGAGACGGCAACGTTACGCAAAGCCGCGGTGCAGACCAGGGAAGCTGCTGATGTGGCAGCCTTTCTGCTGTCGCTGCGCTCCTCTGGCATCACGGCCCAGTGCCTGGTGGTCGATGCGGGGATGGGGATCAATTATTTTGACGCAGAAATTGTCGCCAAGGTCGTTGGTTGAGCCGCCATGCGTTATCGCCGCGTTTGCCTCTATCCGCCTGCTTATGAAGCGCCGCCCCATGTGGTGACGTCCGAAATGCTGGAACAGCAGCTTGCCCCGCTCTATCAGCGTTTAAAGCTGCCTGAGGGCCGTTTGGAACTGATGAGCGGCATACGGCAACGGCGCTTTTGGGACAGGGACACCAAGCCGAGCGACGGCGCAGCCATTGCCGGCCGCAAGGCCCTGGCGCTTGCCGGCGTTGATCCCGGAGAGATCGGTTGCCTTATCTTTACCTCTGTCTCACGCGACATGCTTGAGCCTGCCACCGCCTCTTTTGTTCATCACCAACTGGGCCTGCCGGAAAAATGTTATGTCTTTGATCTGTCCAACGCCTGTCTCGGCTTTCTCAACGGCATGACCATGCTGGCTAATATGATCGAACTGGGGCAGGTGAAGAAAGGGCTTGTGGTGGCCGGGGAAACCGCCGAGAATCTTGTCGAAACCACCATCCAGCATTTGTTGACCGATGCGTCTGTAACCCGCAAATCAGTAAAATCAAGTTTTGCCTCCTTCACCATTGGGTCCGGCGCCGTTGCCGTGGTGCTGGGCGACCGAGAGGTCCATGATACCGGTCATCTCCTCAGCGGAGGAGCCGTCCGGGCCAACAGCAGCCACAATAATCTCTGCCAGGGCGGACACAGCAGCAATGAGGGCATTCTGATGGCCACGGACTCGGCAGAGCTCATGAAGCGGGGGGTTGAAACCGCTTTTCTCACCTGGCGGGATTTTCAGGCAGAGCTGGCCTGGGCTGATGAAGGCATTGATCATTTCTTCTGCCATCAGGTTGGCCGTGCCCATGCGCAGCTCCTGTTTGAGACATTACAACTCGATTCAGAAAAAAATTTTGAAACATTGCCGTTTTGGGGTAATGTGGGATCCGTATCCGCTCCATTAACCATGGCTGTTGCTCTGGAGCAGCAGGTTCTACGCGCCGGTCAAAAGGCTGCCCTGCTGGGTATCGGCAGCGGCATCAATTGTCTCATGCTTGGCGTGGAGTGGTAAAGAGAGGGGATAGTGGTGTTCGATGGCCTGATTTTAACCATAAAGGAGCGAGGACATGACGGCACAGCAGGAGAGATTTAGACTTTTATTTGTTGATGACGTCCCGGCAAATATCAGAATTCTGGTGGAGATGCTGCGGCTGGAATATGATGTCATCTTTACCGATAATGGTCCGGAAGCCCTGAAGCTTGCTGCTGAAAATCCTCAGCCTGATCTTATTCTGCTTGATATCATGATGCCCAGAATGGATGGTTATGAGGTGTGCAGGAAACTTAAGGAAAATGAAGCTACCCGGGTAATTCCGGTGATGTTTATTACCGCCCTTGTTGATGAGGATGATGAGGCCATGGGTCTTTCCATCGGGGCGGTGGATTACATCCGCAAACCTTTCAATATGGCCATCGTCAAGTCCAGAATCAAAACCCATCTTGATCTGAAGCATCATCGTGACGAACTGCTGAAAAAGACCGAGGAGTTGACCGCCCTGAATGCCCAACTCGCTAAGGAAATTCAGGAGCGGAAAAAAACGGAAGCCATGGTGCAGGAGCATCTGGGCTATCTCCAGCAGTTGATCAAGGATAATGCCTTCCCATCTTCTCCCCGTAACCGCTCATCCGACGAGAATAAATCGGGTTAGCATGACTGAGTCGCAATCCACCGTTTCTGGCTATCCCTTTTCCCCATGTTCCCACCAACTTCCTGATGGCAATACCCTGTCCTATCTTGATGTCGGGCAGGGGCCTGTCGTGGTCATGCTGCACGGCAACCCTTCCTGGTCGTTCTTTTATCGTAATCTTGCCGCACTCCTGAAACAGAGATACCGGGTGATTGTCCCGGATCATCTCGGCTGCGGACTTTCCGACAAACCCCAGGATTATGCCTACTGTCTGGAAAACCATATTGCCAACTTTGAGCATCTCCTCGGGGCTCTGCAGCTAAAAAAAATCAACCTTGTTGTGCATGACTGGGGTGGCGCCATCGGCATGGGCTATGCCGTGCGGCATGGTGAGCAGATCAACTCTTTCGTTATTTTCAATACAGCGGCCTTTCGTTCCGGCAGGATACCCTGGCGCATCAGGATTTGCAGAACACCGCTGCTGGGGACTCTGCTGATTCGCGGCCTCAACGCCTTTGCCGGTGCGGCCATTCACATGGCAGTGGTGAAAAAAATGCCCGATGAAATCGCCAGTGGCTATCTGCTGCCCTATAACTCGTGGGCAAACCGTATCGCCACCTTGCGCTTTGTCCAGGATATCCCTTTGTCAGAAAAAGACCCCTCCTGGGGGGCATTAACAGAAATTGAGCAAGGACTCGCTTTTTTTAAGGAGACCCCGATGCTGATCTGCTGGGGCGGCAGGGATTTCTGTTTTAATGACCAATTTTATGAGGAGTGGCGGGCACGATTTCCCGGGGCTCAGTGCCATTACTTTGCGGATGCAGGTCATTATCTGCTTGAAGACGCCTTTGAGCGGATCGGCCCGCTGGTTGACAAATTTCTGGCGGAAAGTGCCCCTTCCCGGCAGAGTTCTTCCTTGCTGTAAACTATTAATGGCCATGTCATATAATATCGCCCAGACCCTTGTTGCCGTTGCAGCAAAATTTCCTGAACGTACAGGTCTGATCATGCCTACCGCCAAGGGAAATAGGCGCTGGACATTTGCCGAACTCCGGGCAAACAGTGCACGTTTTGCCAATGTGCTCACGCATGATGGTGTGAGGAAAGGGGATCGGGTCATGCTCATGGTCAAGCCCTCCATGGAATTTGTCTGTCTCACCTTTGCCCTTTTTCAGATGGGCGCCGTGGTGATACTCATTGACCCGGGCATGGGGTACCGGAACCTGCTGCGGTGCATCGGTTCGGTCAGACCCACTGTTTTCATCGGCATCGGCAAGGCCCATCTCTTTAAAACGATTTTCCGGAAATCCTTTGAAACCATCAGGCTTTCCCTGCTGGTCGGCCCCGGGTTCTGGCCCTTTGCCAAATCATTGTCGCGCCTTGCCGCTCATGTCGCTACAGAATATGACATGGTTGACTCAAACCGGGATGAGCTGGCGGCCATAATTTTTACCACCGGCAGCACCGGCCCGCCAAAAGGTGTGCAATATACCCATGGCATCTTTTCCGCCCAGCTCCAGTATATCCGCAATTATTACCGCATCACCTCCTATGACCGGGACCAGCCGGCCTTTCCCCTCTTTGCCCTTTTTTCAACGGCACTGGGGGCGTGCGCCGTTATTCCTGACATGGACCCGTCCCGTCCCGCCCGGGTTGATCCGCAAAAATTCGTTAAAACCATCCAGGACCATGATGTCACCTATTCTTTCGGCTCCCCCGCCATCTGGAACGTGGTCAGCCGCTACTGTCTGGAAAAGAAGATAACCCTGGGGGTGAAGAAGATTCTTATGGCCGGCGCACCGGTGTCCGGTGAACTGGTTGAACGGGTGAAAAAAATCATGGCTCCGGGCGGCGAGGTTTTCACCCCTTATGGCGCCACGGAATCCCTGCCGATTGTCTCGATCAGCGGCACGGAAATTCTGGCCGAGACATGGCCCTTGACCAGAAAGGGCAAGGGCACCTGCGTCGGCCGTCCTTTGCCTGGTATCGATATACGGATCATGGAACCCATAGAAGGACCTGTCAAAAACCTGGGCGAGGCTCGTCTGCTTGCGACGGGGGCAATCGGTGAAATCATCGTCAAGGGGGATGTGGTGACCAGGGCCTATGACCACAATGACCGGGAAAACAGCTTGGCCAAGATCACGGATGGCCACTTCTTCTGGCACCGGATGGGGGATATGGGATACCTTGATGAAAAAGGTCGTCTGTGGTTCTGCGGCAGAAAAGCCCACCGGGTGCAGACCGAAAAAGAGACTCTTTATACCATCTGCTGTGAGGCGATATTTAACGAACACCCAAAGGTCTTCAGATCAGCCCTGGTTGGCATCGGAGAACCCGGCAGGCAACTCCCTGTTTTGCTTGTCGAACCAAACGAACGGATTGCCGATGAAGCCGGATTTTTCGCAGAGCTTGCGGAACTTGGCCGGCAGAACAGTGTGACCGCGGACATCCACCATTTTCTTATCCATCCTTCGTTTCCGGTTGATATCCGCCACAATGCCAAGATCTTCCGGGAAAAATTGGCAGTGTGGGCGGCGGAAAGGATAGGGGGGGGCGTTTGATGCAGCGAGTGATTGTCACCGGCGGCGGCGGTTTTGTGGGCAAGGCCGTGGTGCGGCTGCTTATTGCCCGTGGCATCAGCACCACCGTTATCGGCCGTAATGATTATCCCGAGGTGAGAGAAATGGGGGCAAGGGTGGCCCGGGGCGATATTCGTGATCCACAATTTCTCACAACCGTTTTCAGGGAGCACGACACGGTTTTTCATGTGGCGGCCAAGGCGGGTATCTGGGGGGATTACCAGGATTATTTTTCCATCAATGTACAGGGCACGGAAAATGTACTTGCCGCCTGCCGCACGAGCGGCATCAGCAGACTGGTTTACACCAGCACGCCCAGCGTGGTGTTTCGCAGCGGTGATCTGGCAGGCGTTGATGAAGGTGCGCCCTATGCTGACATATTCCTCTGCCATTATGCCGAAACAAAGGTGCTGGCAGAGAAAATGGTGCTGGGGGCAAATTGCCGGCACTTGCTGACCACGGCGTTACGGCCGCATCTGGTATGGGGCCCCGGAGATACCAATCTCATCCCGCGACTTCTTGCCCGGGGTCGCAGCAGGCAGCTTAAAATCGTCGGTACCGGAGAAAATCTGGTGGACATCTCCTATATTGATAATGTTGCCAGCGCCCACCTGCTGGCGGCGGAAAATCTTGAAAATTCGGCCAGTGCGGCGGGGCAGGCCTATTTCATCTCCCAGGGGGAGCCGGTGAATCTGTGGAACTGGATTAACTGGCTTTTTACCAGGTTGGAAATTCCCCAAGTGACAAGGCAGGTCAGCTTTGGCAAGGCCTATGCCGCGGGTTTTGTCTTTGAGAAGCTCTACTCTTTACTTGGCAGAAGTGAGGAACCGCCCATGACGAGATTCCTGGCTGAACAGCTGGCGAAATCCCACTGGTTTTCCATGGAAAAGGCCCGGCGGGATTTTGGCTACAACGTTGAGGTGTCGACTGCGGAGGGTGTTGACCGGCTGGTGGCATGGCTCAGCAGGAAGCAAAACTAAATGCTCCTCACTTTTTCACCATCCCTTATTTTCGATGTTTTCGCTTCGGGCTGATCCTGTTGGCAACCGTGCTACAGGCTGAGTGCCTCATGTTTGAGAGGAAGGGAAATATCAATCCACACAAGGTTATTGTCCTCTTTGCCTACGTTAATAATGCCGCCGTGGTTATGAATCACGACCTTGGCAATGGGTACATCCATGATCTCTCCGTTTATTGCCCCTTTGGCAAAGGGATAGGCCACGGCGAAGGGATAGAAAAAGTCTTTAATATCATCGTCTGAAATAAAGGGCACCCGGTAGGAAAGAGTGATTGTCGCATGTTCGCCGATTTTCCTGGTTGCCACGCTCATATCACCCTTCTGGCCCATGCGGTGATAGCCGTTTTCCATCAGGTTGATCAGCACGGTTTTAAATTTAGCCAGGTCGAGTTGCAGTTTGGGGATTCTCTCATCAAAGCTTGCTTTGACGGAGAAGCCTTTATTAGGGTATTCCGACCGAACAGTATCAACCGCTTTGAGTACCACTGTGTTGAGGTCGGCGGGCAGCAGATGAACGGACTGGGGACCGATATAGGCCAGCATCATCAGCAGGATTCTTTCGAGCTTTTCCACCTGCTCTATGATCAATCCGCCCTTTATGGTTCTCGGGTCCGATTCGTCGAAAGATTTGATTAACCTTCTTGTCAACCCCCCGATGGCGGTAAGAGGATTCCTCAGTTCGTGAGCCATACGGGCGGAAATCTGGCTCAGGGTTTCCAGTTCCTCTGATTGCAGAATTTTTTCCTGAAGTTCTTTCTGGATCGTCACATCGACGATAATACCATCCATCCGGATAAATTCATTATCCTCGTCATGTACCGCAACGGCATGTTCAACCCCATAGACGATATGGTGATCTGTGTGAATCATCCGGTAATCGATATGAAGATCTTTTCCCTCCCGCAGACATTCCGTGCGCCGGGCAACAACGCGGGCCAGGTCATCAGGATGTATGTGCTCATCCCATAATGAATGATGGCCGTTCAACTGCTCAGGTGACATCCCTATCATCTGTTCAACCGATCGGTTTAAAAAAACGACTGTCCCGTCGGCTGAAATCATATAGACGATCAACGGCACATTTTCGACCAGGGTGCGGTAGGTTTTTTCGGATTCCTTGAGGTTACGTGTGCGGTTGTCAACCATTACCTCAAGATTCTTGGAATAATTCTTGAGCCGTTTCCGGGAGGCCTCCAGCGAAGAAAGCATCTTGTTAATGGATCGGGCCATAGTCCCCAGTTCGTCGGCGCTTTCCTCCGGAATCATGGTATCGCGCCGGCCTGCGGCGATTTCTTCCGAAGCCTTTACAACCTCACGAATACGTTTGACAAAAATGACGGACACGCACCAGATGAAAATGATGGAAAAGACAAGGGCGATAGAGCCTATGACAGAGGCAATTGTCCCGTATTGCTTGAGGAGAGCCAGGGTAGGGCTTCTGTCAACACTGATCTCAACCACCGCCACCACCCGTGTGGAAAAATCACGCACCGGGCCGGCAATACTGGCGAGATAGCGATCACCAAGTTTGCCGTCCTGAATCAGCACTTCCCCGTTATCAAAACAGCGATTGAAAAAATCTGTGGTAAGAAGTCCCTTTTCAGTGGTCGAAGTAAAAACGGTGGGATTGTTTATATCAGGGGCTTCCCGAATATAAAGCAGAAAATCCGTTCCATAGTTTTTCTTGAACTCATCCAGGAGAGGTTGTTCCAGGGAAAGTCCGATCTCAAAAGTGCCGATCTGCTTGCCCTCATGAAACACCGGCACCACACTTCGTATGCCGAGACCAAAAACCCCTGACTCTATGCCGGCAACCCCTGTGCCGCTTTGTCGGGCCAGATTGATCGTATGCCTGTAAGACTCCATGTCATCGCCGTATCGGGACAAGGCATGAAGGCGCAGAAATGAGGTGGCCGGTGGTATATGAAAATGAAACTGCTTAACGCCAAAATCCTTCTGCAAGGTTTTATAAACCGGCAGCAGAAGCTCAATCAATCGGTCGCGGTCCCTTGCAGCGAAGGCGGCTGCTACATCAGGATTTTTTGCCACCGTATAGGCAAGGCTCATGGCCATGTTTTCCTTGGACACAATATCGTCCAGAAAATATTGATATTGGTCTCTCAGGCGCTTTGCTTCGTTGACGTGTATGAGGCTGTTCTGGAAACGATAGGAAAAGGCAAACAGGGAGGCGGCACCTATGACAGCAAGGAAAAAGAAAGGAATAATGAGCTTCCATTTGAGACTAATATCTCGAAATCGCGGTAAATTCAATAGGAGCCCTTGGCATATCGGCTTTTGGTGGGATGCATATTAGTGCCTGTCGGACTGGTGCCTCATCTTGGCGTGATTATTTGTTTGCATGATTTGCCTAAATATAAAAGATTGCAGCGCAGTTCACAAGTAATGTTTTAAACATCGCTGAAGTGATTGAGCCCCGAAAGATCTAAAACCGGGAAGGACGACGTTTTTAGTAGAACGAAAGTCAACATGGCCGTTGGCGTATTGGCAAGTCAACAGCCGCTTCCCCGGGGTCAGAGAGCATGGCATGCCGTACATGGCGAATATGTGGCAACCCGGGAGACCCTAAACCTCTTGCAGGGAAGCGAGTATGCCGGACAATCGATAATAAAGGGAGGAAGGCAAATGGGTATTAGGGAGTCGGATGGCGTCGTAGTACCGATGAAGGCGGGTAATGCCGCTGGAGGAAAGGGCGTCACATTAGTTCAACCGCTGTCAAGGAAACACGAACTGTGCTCAGTAACAGAGAAGGCGTGGAAACGGAACTCCTGCGGGGATGCTACGAGCGGCTGCGCAAGGATGCAGCCTCGGGCATCGACGGAGTCACCAAGGAAGAGTATGGCAGGAACCTGGAAACCAATCTGGCCGTTCTGGTCGAGAGGCTGCACAGGATGTCGTACATTCCACAACCGGTTCGTAGAGTGTATATCACCAAGCCGGGGAGCACGAAGCAGAGGCCGATGGGGATTCAGGCATTGGAAGACAAGCTTGTGCAGGCGGGAACGATTTTACGGAAACTCACCCTCTCCCGTCATAAAAAAAGGGGGGTACGAAACTCTAAACTTCAGGAATTTCCATAAAAGTTTGCTTTTTCGCGCCACAGACCGGGCAAATATCCGGTGGGTGTGATTTGCCGACGTAACCGCAGAATTGACAGACAAAGTACCGTTCATCCGTATCGACACTGCTATCCTGTGCATCGTGCCCATAGAAAATGTAAAGTTTCTTTTCCGCCTCGCAAAGCTGGGTGAGTACCTTGGCAACGGTTGTCAGCCCTGCAGTCTTGGCATTGTTGATCTCTTCAGTGTACCGCTCTAAAATTTCTGCAATTTCCTTCTCAAATATCGTGGCAATATAACTATCGGAAGGATCAATCAGGCCTCGCACCATGTTTAATATTCGGCGGGCCTGTGCCGCCTCAGACTCGGCCAGGGCTCTGAGTAGGTGAGCTGTCCGGGGGTTGTCTTCCTTCAGTGCTTTTAAGGCGTATATTTTTTTACGCGCTGCCGCTCTGGAGAGCAGGGCATAGGTCTGCAGGAGATTTTTTTCATTTTCGTCTGACATGGTCTTGCTCCTGAACCGAGGTTATTGTTATGCAGGGAGGATTATCATTGAATTCTTGCAAAAAAGAAAATATCGCATAGCCCATAACACGGGGCATTCCCTGACACAACAGGATTTTCCAGTCATTACGCCCAAAAACTATTGTGCCAGAGGATGGTTTTTACCAGAACCAGCCGATTATTAATCAGGCAACTGGGCAAGTGCACGCAGGGCCTTTTCATAATCAGGTTCCTGGGTGATTTCGGGAACCTGTTCAGAGTATGCGACCTTGCCGGACTTGTCAATAATGATAACGGCCCTGGAAAGCAGGCCTTTAAGCGGACCGGTGCTGATCGTCACCCCGTAATTCTTACCGAAATCAGCCGAACGGAAGACCGAGAGGGGGATAACGTTTTTCAGTCCTTCAGCTTCACAAAAGCGGTTGTGGGCAAAGGGGAGATCCGCTGAAATGCAGAGGACCACACTGTTTTTTGCTTCACCTGCCTCCTTGTTGAAGCGTCGCACAGATGCTGCACATACAGAGGTGTCAATGCTGGGGAAGATGTTCAGTACTATTTTTTTTCCAATAAAATCCTGAAGGGGACAATCCGACAGATCGGTTTTTGTCAGTGAAAACGAAGATGCTTTCGTACCGATTGCGGGTAGTTCGCCAACGGTTTCCAGCGGGTTTCCTTGCAAAGTGATATGGGCCATGGGGTTCTCCTCATCAAGTTAATGATTTTCTGACTGTTGGTTTTATCTGATTATTATTGGTTTTTATCCGAATGGCTGTCGTCTATTTGTAAAACACGTTTTCAGGCAGGATGATTGATAAGTGATACGGCATCAGCCTTCAGATTTGTCATCGGTTGGTGATTGCGCATGCACTCCTCGTCGTAAACTTTTAATTCTTCCTTCCAGAAAAGTTATACCGGTTAGCAGAATGACCGTCAGCAGGGTGACGACAATGGCCTCGGTGATTTTATTGAAGCCAATCATGGCGCCTACTCCGGCAAGAACCCATATCACGGCAGCGGAGGTAACGCCCATGACAATACCTTCCCGGGCAAGGATGACGCCTGCACCAAGGAAACCAATTCCTGTTACCACCTGTCCAAGCACCCGAGTCATATCTGTATTTTCATTAGAAAATTCTATGCCGAGGGAGATAAAAAGGGCCGTGCCGAGACAGATCAATATGCTTGTTCTGATACCCGCCGGTTTCCCGCGCAACTGACGTTCAAAGCCAATGATTGCCCCGCATAGAACTGCGGTACCGATGCATTTCCAGAAATCTGCAGACATGATGTCCATTTTTGCCGTCGTTCCTTAGTGAGTGGCAAAAAAATATTGCCGTCGAACATGGTGAGTTACGGATAAATACATAAAGAGACTCGCTGGCCAGAGTATTCATCAGGTCTTCACGGGTGATCTGCAGTGGATAGAGAATAACTTACTATATTTATCTGTTATATTCCAGTTAAGACAAACAGTGGCCTGTTTTTTTTACAGACTGGCGGCAAGAGTGGCGTATTTCTCTTGATCTGCCGGAGGAGCCAGATTGATGACAGTCCACCCCGGTAAAGGACTGAATTTAGTCTCAGCGGTAAAAATTTCCAGCTTGCCCTTCGGAGTAATGGCAAACAGCGCAATAGCAAGTCCACCCGACTGTTTCATGAGATCATCAAAGGTAAAGGTTGCTGAAAGGATGGTGTTGCGAATCTGCCATCCTTTGGCGAGATTTGCCGCAAGTAATGAGAAGGTGATGTCTTTACCAAAAAGCAAGTGGCCGCATCGATTTGAGGCAGCTTTGCGGATCAGCGGCAGTTCCTTTTGGGTTGCCACCTGCAGAGCGAAAACGCAGTTATAGCCAAGCTCCATCCGGTAGTGCATGCAGGAAAGCGCATTCAACGGACCACGTGGAGAAAGAGCAAGCATTCTTCCCAGTCCGACCAGGTCCAGATGCCGGTCCGCATGTTCGGAAACGGGTTCGCCATAATAAGTGTCAAATCCCTCCATTCTGGCGTTGCTTATTTTGTCCCAGCTGGTATCGACCAGCAGGCTTCTGAAATCTGCCTCCCTCAGGGCTTTTGCAACAGCAAGGGCCACCAGATTGGCGCCGATGATGAGAACGCCTTTGGGATCAGGCTCAGCCACTCCCAGACGTTTGGCGAGAAAACTTGCCGTAGAACTCCAATGTCATTAACTTAAGCCTTTTCGCCGGTTGCCTGAGCCCAGGTTCGTCATTCCGGCGAAGGCCGGAATCCAGGTAGTTACGACAATTCTGGACCCCGGCCTTCGCCGGGGTGACGACGAGTGTAGTCAGTTTTTCT
>JAHILF010000004.1 GCA_018897105.1 Pseudomonadota bacterium | reverse complement strand
TCGCCTCCAAGTCTTCTCTTTCCTCTTTTGCTAATGTCACTCTGTATCGTGGCGCCATGTCGTCGTCCTCCTTGTATTTTGAAGACGACTATAACAAATATCACACAAAAATACGAATGTTTAAATTTTACATTGTACTAGCACACCGAGCCGGTTCTTCTCCTGTCTCAGTGCTGATGCAACTTGTCGGCTTCAACGCCAAGCAAATCCTTGACGGCACCTTTCTTGGTGCGACGTTCATGTAGCCCTACCTGAGTGGCCAAAAAAAGTCCCAGATGCCTGCCGACGCGGATGAAACCCAGATGGAAGGAATGGCATGCCGCTATTTTAAAATTTTAGGAAATACTTAAATTCCTACTTGACAAGACAGGCGCCCAATCGTATATTTGGACATATGCACATAACTATACCACGTTATTTTTTAGATAAAAGGGAAAAAGAGGTCGATTATGAAAAAAGATCAGCTATTTGCCGCCCAGACAGAAAAAAGCGCTGCAGATTTTGCCAAATCGCTGGGGAAGGTTTTGCAAAAGAACGGCTTCATCATTAATAATGAGTCCACCATGGATATGGCGCAGGCATTTCAGGCCCACGGCGCAGAGGTTGCTCCGGGTTTTGATCTGCACATGATCCAGATCTGCAAGCCGGATAAGGCGGCAAAAAGTCTGGGCGCCAATCCGGAACGGGCCATTCTGATGCCGAAATTCGTCATGGTCTTCACCGGGGACGGCAAGACCGAGATTCGTTTTCTCAGCTACAGCGAAGAGGATATCCGAGGTGTTGTTGAAGATGACGTCTTTCCGGGGACGCTTGCGGAAACGTACGTAAAGATCAGATCAATGATTGAAGAGGCGAGATGATTTGGCATTGCGGATTGCCGGTTGCGTGTGTAAACAAAACATCGCCAATCTGCAGTCCGCCAGCGCAAGGATACTCATATGTGGAAATTTCTGATCAAAATCAATAAAAATCTGGTCACTGCCATTCCGACAATGATGATTGCCGGATTTTTCTTCGGCATAAGCGTGGACCAGTCTCTGCTCAAGCAGCTCAAGTCGCTGATCGTGCCTTTTACCTTTCTGATGGTCTATCCCATGATGGTGACGCTGAACATCAAGCATCTGCAGGAGGGGATCAAGAATGTCAAGCTGCAGCTGCTGACCCAGATCATCAACTTCTGTTTCATCCCTTTTCTGGCGTATGGTCTGGGCCGCTACTTCTTCGCTGATCAGCCCTATATGGCTCTGGGCTTGCTGCTTGCCTCCCTGCTGCCCACCAGCGGCATGACCATTTCCTGGACAGGTTTTGCCAGGGGCAATCTGGGAGCGGCCATCAATATGACCATCCTCGGCCTCACCCTCGGTTCCCTGGCCACTCCGTTTTATGTTCAGTTCCTCATGGGTACTAAAGTGGACGTGGATATTTATCTGGTTGTCAAACAGATTATCGTCATTGTTTTTATTCCCATGCTCCTCGGCTATGTCACCAGGCAATCCTTGCTGAAAAAGTACGGCATGCCGAAGTTCAAGAAGGACATTGTTCCCATTTTCCCAGCTCTGTCCACCATCGGCGTGCTGGGAATCGTTTTTGTGGCCATTGCTCTGAAATCAAAGCAAATTTATGGGAATCCAGCTATTCTCGGGGCCATTTTTGTGCCGTTACTGATTATCTATTCAGTGAATTTTCTGGTCAGCACGGTTGTCGGCAGGCTATTTTTTAAACGGGGAGACGCCATTGCCCTGGTGTACGGCACGGTGATGCGTAATCTTTCCATTGCCCTGGCCATTGCCATTAACGCCTTTGGCGCCCAGGGGGCCAATGCCGCCCTGGTGATCGCCATTTCGTATATCATTCAGGTTCAGTCTGCAGCCTGGTATGTTAAATTTACCGATACTATTTTTGGCCCGCCTCCTGAGGAGGCCTCAGCGTAATCAACAAGGAGAGTACTATGAAAAATTTAAAACTCGCCGTTCCTACCAACAATCCCGGTGGTATGGCTGCTACACGTTCCGATCATTTTGGTCATTGTGACCTGTTTACCGTCATTGATCTAAAAGACGGCAAGATTGCCGGAGTGGATACCTTTGCCAATGTGGAACACGGCGCCGGCGGCTGTATGGTGCCGGTAAAACTGCTTAAAGATCGCAATGTGGATGCCCTGGTAGTCGGTGGCATGGGAATGCGTCCCCTGCAGGGTTTCAGTGAGGTGGGAATCGATGTCTATTTCGCGCCGCAGGAGGAATATCAGGATGTCCTGACCGTCGTCGAAGGGTTTCTGCATGATGAGCTGACGGTCATGAAGCCCCAGCAGGCCTGTAAGGGCGGAGGGGACTGCCATCACTGATTTGTTTTAATTTGCTGGCTTGCTGTCATGTTAATTTTGCGGGAGCCGGTATAGATGGATTTGTAAAAACTGAAAATTAACCACAGGAAGCGCAGATCCCACAGAGCTAACTGACTGTGATAAAGAATATTTCTCTGTGATCTCTGTGTGCTCAGTGGTAAAAAAAAGGTTTTTTCCGCTTGAATGGGCATCAATAGGAAGCCATCAAGAATTGACTGTCTCGACAAACCCTCTGGACAGCCGTACAGTGCATGATAAGTTCCTGATTTATCGTCAGGGAAATTCAGTGCCGGGACTTTTCGCGGGAACATCAAGAATTCAGCATTCAGAAATCGGAATAGTTTATTTTTAGGGCCTCGCTTTTCCATTCAGCATGATGAATTCCGACTGAATGGTGAATTCTGGTTTCTCAGGGGGGAAAAGTAGTCACACAAAGTGGGTGAAATTTTTTTTATTTCATTATGTTCGGTTAATCAGCAAGTTGTGTTTTAGTTTTCATCTTCCGTATCCTCCTCTTGCCTCAGGTCGGAGACCCTGGTCAGGTGCTGCTGGACTTCAGGCGAATCATCCTGAAAAACCAAGGCAGCGCCGGTCACCAAGGCCTCCGTCACCTTCTGCCTGGCCCTGGTGAGTATTCGCTGAATGGTGCCTCGTGAAATTCCCATTTTCTGGCCGGCCTGTTCCTGGGTCAATCCCTCCATATCGCAGAGTTTCAATGTCTCCAGTTCATCGCGCAGCAGGTCAATCTTGCGCAGTTTGGACATGGGTATACGGGCCGGCTTGAAAGACCGCCCGCACAATCTGCCTTCGCATAAACGTTTTTTCTTTGGGCGTGACACGTTGTAATTACATTAAAAAATAGAGTTGAGAAGAGTGGTGAACCATTAGTTTCATAAAAGCATGATACAGGGGAAATTTCTCTAAAAAAAACATAATAATGCTTAATAATCGACCTGGCAAAAAAATCATATTTAAAGATAAAGATTTTTTGTTGACAAAAAGTTGCGAGATGGATAAGTTCGACAAAACTGAATTAGTATTCAGTAATTTGTTTGTTCATTCTGCAGCAGAAAAGTGGAGCGTAAAGAGGCGCGTCATAAACTGATTAGCTGGGGTGAGCAGGTTAGGCTTACATATTAACAGATCCTTGAGGAGGAAACGAGAAAATGCCAAAGCATGATACGCCCTTATTGGACGAACTCGAGAAAGGACCATGGCCAAGCTTTGTAACAGATCTGAAGCGTCAGGCCGCAACAAAACCCGAATGCTGGGACATTCTGGGCCAGGTTGAGCTGTCTTATAAAGACAGGATCACTCACTGGAAACATGGTGGTATCGTAGGTGTATTCGGCTACGGCGGTGGTATCGTCGGCCGTTATTCCGATGTGCCCAAGGAATTCCCGGGCGTTGCACACTTCCATACCGTCCGTGTCAATCAGCCGTCAGGTTTGTATTACAGCACGGAGAATCTGCGGGGCATCTGTAATCTGTGGCAGAAATATGGTTCCGGTATGACCAACATGCACGGTTCAACCGGTGACATGGTATTGCTCGGTACCACTACCCCGAATCTGGAGCCCCTGTTCTATGAGCTGACCCATGATCTGAAACAGGATCTCGGCGGTTCAGGTTCCAACCTGCGTACCCCTTCCTGCTGTCTTGGCAAGTCACGCTGTGAGTGGGCATGCTATGATACCCAGGCTCTCTGCCATTTCCTGACCAATAAATATCAGGATGAGCTCCACCGCCCGGCTTTCCCCTACAAATTCAAATTCAAGATGTCCGGCTGCCCCAATGACTGCGTAGCCGCCCAAGCCCGTTCCGACTTTGCTGTTATCGGTAACTGGCGTGATGACATCCGCATCGATCAGGCTGCAGTAAAAGCCTACGTCAAAGGCGACTATCCCTCCAATGGCGGCGCACATGCCGGCCGAGACTGGGGTAAATTTGACATCCAGAAAGAGGTTATCGCACTGTGCCCCACCGGCTGCATGTGGATGGAAGGCGATGTGCTGAAAATCGACAACTCGAATTGTACACACTGCATGCATTGCATCAACGTTATGCCTCGCGCACTCCGTCCCGGCAAAGAGCAAGGCGCTACCATCTGCGTCGGCGCGAAAGCTCCGATTCTCGATGGCGCCCAGTTCGCTACCATGATCATTCCTTTCATGAAGGTTGATGCCGAGAATGAATATGAAGAGGTTGTAGAGCAGATCGAGAAGATCTGGGATTGGTGGATGGAAGTCGGCAAGAACCGTGAGCGTGTCGGTGAGACCATTCAGCGCGTTGGTCTGCCTACCTTCCTCAAGGTTATGGAAGTTGAGCCCATTCCGCAGCATGTGAGAGAGCCCCGCTCGAACCCCTATGTCTTCTGGGAATCCGATGAGGTTGAAGGTGGCTTTGAACGTGATATCAGAGAGTTCCGTAAACGTCACGCACAGTGATACTGCTACTCAGAAATAATTCTTAAGCACTATGCTTAGTGAAATATAAGGAGGAATAAAATGGGTTACAATCCAGATAAACCGATGGAAGATAGAATCACCGATCTGGGTCCGCGACATTTTGCGGATTTTTTACCACCGGTGGTCAAAAAGAATTTCGGTAAATGGCTTTATCATGAGATCACCCAGCCCGGCGTTTTGATGCATAAGGCTGAGTCCGGAGATGAGTGCTGGACAGTACGTGTCGGTGCAGCGCGACTGATCAGTATTGACCATATTCGTGAGATCTGTGACATAGCTGACAAGCATTGTGAAGGTTTTGTCCGCTGGACCACCAGAAATAACGTTGAGTTCATGGTTGATTCTAAAGCCAAAGTACAGCCCCTGATCGACGACCTGAAGAGCCGTGGCAATAAGTTCCCGATCGGTGCCACCGGCGCCAGTGTCTCCGCCATTGTTCATACCCAGGGTTGGGTACATTGCCACACCCCGGCGACAGATGCTTCCGGTGTTGTAAAAGCCGTTATGGATGAGATTTTCGACTATTTCACCAGCATGACTCTGCCGGCCCAGGTTCGTGTTGCGCTGGCCTGTTGCCTGAACATGTGCGGTGCCGTACATGCTTCCGACATCGCTATCCTCGGTGTTCACCGTAAACCGCCGATGATCGACCATGATGCGATTTCCGGACTGTGCGAAATTCCGTTGGCTATTTCCGCATGCCCCCTTGGTGCGATTTCCCCGCTGAAGACAACCAACAGCGCTGGTGAAGAAGTCAAGTCTGTTAAGGTTAAAAATGAACGCTGTATGTTCTGCGGTAACTGCTACACTATGTGTCCGGCCATGCCGCTGGCAGATCCGGATGGTGACGGTATAGCCATTCTGGTCGGTGGTAAGGTTTCCAACTCCCGGTCAATGCCCAAATTCTCGAAACTGGTTATTCCTTTCCTGCCCAACACTCCGCCGCGCTGGCCCGAGACTGTTGCTGCAGTAAAGAATATTCTCGATACCTACGCAAAAGACGCCCGCAAGTATGAGCGTGTCGGCGAATGGGCAGAGAGAATCGGCTGGGAAAAATTCTTTGAAAAAACAGGTATTCCTTTTACTATCAAGTCAGTTGATGATTACCGTCTGGCTTATGATACCTGGAGAACTACTACTCAGTTCAAGTTCACCAGCCACGTTAAGTAATTGACTGCCTTTCAGCAGTCGGAGTATTATACGGGCAGCAGGGCTTAACGGTTCTGCTGCCCGCTGACTGTTGAAAATTGAAAGCTTACCTGGACCACATACTACAAAAGGAGTAAGTGACATGGCGTTAAGTAAAGATGAACTAAAGGCAGCGTTGCTTGCGAAGGCTACGAAAGCTCCTAAACCACAGCTGTATATTAAAGATTTCTATGAGTGCGACCCTGATGCCAAACCTCGTGAAATCAAAAACATTGCCAACGAAATGGTGAGAGAAGGCACGCTGATGTTCTGGTCAAGCGGCAGCACGACCATGTATGCCCTCCCTTCCAGAATCAAGAACGAGGAAACGAGAGAAGCAGCTGAAGATAATAAATAAGCATTTTTCTCATTTCCAGTTTTATAATAAAAAAAACGCCTGCTCTTAAAAGCAGGCGTTTTTTTATGGGCTTGATGTATTGCTGTTTCAGGCGGGGGCAACAAGTTCCGCCGCCCTGTTCATAAAATCCTCGGCATGTTGTCTGTGTTTGTATTTCTCGTGGATAGATGCTGCTGTCCGAAAGCAATCCGCCGCTTTCTCCCGTTTGCCTGCATCAAGGTAAACCTGGGCAAGGATTTCCAGCGTATCAACGGTACCCTGCGGGTTTCTCATGGCATTGTACTGGTCGATGATATCGAGATACATGCTGATTGCTTCTTCATGTTTGCCGCAGACAGCATGGAGTTTCGCCTTTTTTTTGTCGATGGAGAAAACACTGATGCCGTCGCCCAGATCCTGGCAGATTGAAATGACTCGATCATAGTGCTGTAATGCTTTATCTAATTCACGGCGTTCCGCGCAGATGTCGCCGAGTTTGTCCGTGGCATTGGCAACCCCGGTAACATCTTTTTCCTGTTCAAAGCCAATGAGGGCGTTATGGAACATGTTGGCTGCCTGGGCCGTTTCCTTGTTTTTCAGAAATTCGAGTCCAGCTTCATAGTCAAGCCGGGCCTGGCTTTTATTTCCCTGCTTCTGTTCCGGTTTATGTAGTGGTAAATCCATCATTTTTTTCTCCAAGATAAGTTCTTTGCTGCAATTAAGCCGATGTATAAATATAATATCGCCGCCTGGTTGTCAGAGACGGCATAAGGAGCGTAACGAACTGCTCAAAATAAAGTGGTTTCGTAACGACTCTTAATCACCTGCAGGATCAGTCATCAGTGACAGGGCTTCCCGGGCCAGGTCGCCGACCGTGGTCCGGACGGGCAGGCCCTTTTCATAAATGGTAACTTGCGCCGTATCAGCAACCTGCTTTTCTATCGCTCCCTTCTGCTCCAGAGCCCTGATGCGGCCCAAAAGGCGGATTGCATGCGCTCTGGTAACCGGTTCAGGGCTGTTCACATAAGGAAAGACACTGTAAATGGGGGTAGCGCGCACAACTTCCGGGCTTTTTTCAGCAATGGTCCCCATGGCCCAGAGAACCTGTACCCTGCTCGATGGGACATTGCGGTACATGAGCAAATGGCGGGCAAAGCCGCCGAAGATGTCCGGCCTCGCGGCAATAATGGAGCCGATTGACTCAAGCAACCCCCAGTGGGTGGCGGCTGAATCCGAGCAGGCTTCATACATCCTGTGCAGCAGATCGCTGACCGCGCCGGGTTGCCTGGTCGCAAGCCTGGCGCAGACCTGGCCCATAACATGGGCACACAACCAGCGTTTATTTTCATCAGGATCATAGAGCACTCGTTGCATGAAGCGGATGGTTTTGGCGTCGTCAAAACAGAAATCGACCAGGGCATCAATGTCACCGGCAAAAACCAGTTGCTGTATTTCCGCCTTGTCCGCTTTTTTCTTTTTTCGTTTGGGGTCTCTGGCCGGCTCCATGGGGGGAATAACAAATTTTGTCGCCGGCTTGAGGAGCTGTTCATCGGTCTTCTGCCGGTGGTCCTTCAGCTTTTTTGACAGTTCGGCAAAGTCACGGGTGAGGCGGACAAAATAGAGAACACCCTTTATCTTGCGGCCGTCAACGTTCTTTAATTCATAAATCTGGTGGGTCTGCTCATCGTAATTTTCGACGAGGCTGGTGAGATAATCCTCATCCGCCGTCAGTTCCCAGGCAAAATCCCAGTTGTCGTCGCAGGCATAAACCAGGCATTCCACCATGGCGGAACCTATATTAAAGCCGGTGGGGTCGGAGGTGTAGACTGCACCGCATTGGCAGGTGCCAACTTTGAACTCGTTCATTTTCCGCTGCACGGGTTCCTTGGGCTCATCCACTTCCTGACCGCAGAACGGGCACCATGGTCTGACTTTAATTAAAGGTTTGTTAGCCATGACTACGCTTCTTCATTTACTGCTTTGATGAAATTGGGATCCACCGGATATCCGAGTCTGGTGGCCTCGGCAATGGAGTTCTTGGCCCCCTGAAAATCCTTGGTGTAAAAGTATGCAACCGCAAGATTGTTGTGGCCCATGGGAAAGTTCGGCTCCAGTTCAACCGCCTTTTTGGCGGCTATCAGTGCTTCAGCAAAGTTGCCTTCAATGATCTGCGCTGAGGCAAGATTTACCCAGGCAAAGGCAAGTTTCGGATCGTGGTGGGTGGCCTTGGTGTATGCGTCGATGGCCTTTGCCTGTTCACCTTTCTGCTGCATGATAAGGCCTATATTGGTATGGGCCTGGGCAGGGTTCGGGGCATGGAGAAGGGCCATTTTGTTGGCCTGCAGTGCCTCGTCGAGTTTGCCGAGTTCAAAGTAGACACCACCGAGATTGATGTAGGCTTCAGCCGACTGTTCATCGATTTCCAGGCACCTTTTCAGTTCCCTGATGGCATCATTATGACGACCGGCTTTGCGATAAACAAGAGCCAGATGATGATGGGCCATAATGGAATCGGGATGTTCTGTGCATTTCTGCTCCATCTCCGCTATCACTTTGGAGAGGTCTTCATTGAGTTTCTTGTCGGACATGGGGAAATCCTTATGGTCATTAATTTTTTGTTCGAAATCGCATTCCGTAACAACATTCGAAAGGACGGGCAAGCAATTAATCCGGAGCGATTGCGCGCAGTGGGTGCAGCCTGTATTGTAAATTTCACGTTGGATGAATTTAACCATGAATGTAAAGAATTTCAAGTGAATGAGGAAATAAGGGAAAAGATTTGTGCCTATTTTATTGCGGCCTTGACTTTGTATTTTTTCAGTGGCATGAAACGAGAGCGAACATCGTTTAAAAAATGAAATATTGCCATGGAAAATCGGAGTTGAGTAAGTGAAGAATAAAAAAGGACTTCCCCGGGGACTTGTCATTGCCGGTCTCGGAGGAGGATCAGGCAAGAGTGTGGTGTCGGTGGGGCTCGTGGCCCTGCTTCGCAGGATGGGGCATACGGTTGTCCCTTTTAAAAAGGGGCCTGACTATATTGACGCCGGCTGGCTCAGCCTTGCCGCCGGGCGGCCCTGTTTTAATCTTGATCCGTATCTGATGGACGAGGATGGCATGCTTGCCTCCTTTGCCGAACATGCCGCTGATAATGATTTTGTCATTGTCGAAGGCAATCGCGGTCTCTATGACGGGGTTGACGCAAGCGGTACATACAGCACCGCGGAACTTGCCTGCCGCCTCGGCCTGCCCGTACTGCTCGTGGTCGATTGCACCAAGACCACCCGCACAGTGGCCGCCCTGGTTCTGGGCTGCAAAGTGCTTGACCCTAATGTCAATATCGCCGGCGTCGTGCTCAATCGTATCGGCAGCTCCCGCCATGAGAAGATCGTCCGGGAAGCGGTGGAAAAATATACGGGCATCCCGGTGGTGGGCGCCATCCGCCGCATGAAAAGGGATATCTTTCCCATGCGGCATCTGGGGGTGACCCCTTTCCAGGAGTATGACGGCTCCGATGAGGCGCTACAACTGCTGGCTGAAACAATCGACAAAAGCGTCAGCCTGGCGGATGTAGAGCCGTTGATGGCCACGCCGGTCATGGCCCCCCGGCAGCAAAACAGCGGCAACTGCGGCGGCAAGGCGGTGCGTATCGGCGTCATCCGTGACGCCGCCTTTCAATTTTATTATCCGGAAAATCTGCTTGCCTTGGAGAGATGCGGTGCGGAGCTTGTGGCAATCAATTCAATGGTGGCGGAAGAGCTGCCGGATATTGACGCCCTGTACATCGGCGGTGGATTTCCTGAAACAAGTGCGCGGCTGCTGGCCGACAATGTGTCGTTCAGGCAGTCGATCAGGCAGCAGGCGGCACTGGGCCTGCCCATTTACGCGGAATGCGGCGGGCTCATTTATCTGGGCGAGAAAATAACCCTGGATGGGGAGGATTATCCCCTGGTGGGGCTTTTTCCTGTGCATTTCACCCTTGAGAAGAAGCCCCAGGCCCATGGATATTCCATCCTTGAGGCCCGGCCTGGCAATCCTTTCTATGAGCCGGGGGTGCAAATCAAGGGCCATGAGTTTCGTTACAGCAAGGTGGCTGCCTGGCCCGGCCGGGCCGATGCGCTTGGTTTTGACATGAAGCGGGGCGTGGGGTTCATCGATGGTCGGGACGGGCTGATCCATAAAAACGTATTGGCCCTCTATACGCATGTGCATGCGATCGGCACCCCGCAGTGGGCGCCGGCTCTGGCAGCAAAGGCCCGGGAGTTTGCCGGGAGCAGGGGAAAGTTATGTTCGCAAGATTAAAAAAAATAATGATGAGGCCGAATATCGCTATTGATCTCGGCACCGCCAACACCCGCATCTCTTCCTCCGATTTAGGGCAAATCACTGAAGAACCTTCATTGATCCGCCATACCCAACAAGATACCACTGCGCCTGGTCCAGACAAATACATCACCTATCTCAACAGCAAACTGGTGTCCATGCCCCTGCGCGGCGGGGTCATTGTTGATATTCATAATGCGATTTCCTTATTGAAACCGCTGGTGAAGCGCACCCGTCAAGGGTTGCGGCAACCGGTATCCCTTGCTTGCGCCCCTACCGACAGTTCCGAAAAAGAACGTAAACTTCTTGCCGAGGCGGTTCTGCATGCCGGCGTCTCCCAGGTGGCCATAATTCCTGAGGTCTGGGCTGCGGCCATCGGCGCTGGCATCGATGTGACTCTGCCATACGCCCAGGTGCTTATTGATATCGGCGAGGGAGTTACTGACATGGCGGTCATCCGCGATGGCCGCCTGGTCTTTGCCGCCGCGGTGCGCACGGCCTGCGCTGACCTGCAGAAAGCAGTGCGCACCGCGATCATCGCCCGGCACAAGGTCTGCCTGTACCCGGCGGAGGTTGAGCGGTTGACCCATGAAATCGCCTCCTTGTCTCAGCCGCCGAGCCATCCCGGTAAACCCATTACCGTTGCCGGCGTACATATCATGAAAAGGTGTGAAGTGAGAATTGCAGTCGATCACCGGGAAATAATAAGCGCCCTGGAGCCGGTAGCTGATAAAATTCTGAGAATGATCGATTCAGGTCTGCGGAAACTTCCCGACCGGGTTGCCGGTGAAATAGCGGAGTCGGGAATTTGTCTGACAGGCGGCGGGGCTTGCATCAGTGGGATCGACCGGTTGATTGCGGCAAGAACCAATCTCGATGTGAGGGTCGGCGTTGATCCGCTCCATTCGGTGATCAATGGGGCCATTCAGTCTCTGCAATATTGGCAGGGGAAAAAGTTGTGGTGGGAAAATATTGACTGGCCTGATTTTGCCGATCTTTCGAAAGCTGTTTGACCGCCAGCCGGCGGCCTGCAACTTATTGATTTGTTTTATTGCGTCGATGGTGTGCAGGCTTCTTTGCCCGGCAGCTTCGGTTCATCTGCACTACAGATAAAAACGACAGAGGGATATGTTTCGGACATCCGATAACAAATTGCGGCAATTATGAAAAAGATGATTTTCTGGCTCTACGAAAAGCGGGTGTATCTCTGGCTCATTTGCCTGGTGACGGTTATTATTTTTGGGGCCACGGTCTATTTCTGCAATGACTGGCTGAATGAGTCGGGCCATGAAAATGCCATTATCCTGCTTCTCTCATTATGGACATTTTCCGTGCTGACTTTTTATGTCAATGCAGTGGCGGTGACCATGCACAGTCCAATGGTGGCGAGGTACGGCGCCTCCGGCAAAGGCTTTCTCATCGTCTTTTTTTCACTGATCACCCTGTTCTGCTGCACAGTGGGCATCTCTATCATGTTTGCTTTATAACGTCGAGAAAAAGCCTGCTCAGACTGCCGGATGGATCGCTCTGTCCGATCCATCCCCGGGTTGCCAGCAGGTACTGCAGTTGTACGGCAGGAGAAAAATATTCACCTGGATTACTTCAGAGAATCTTGCGGGGTTTTCTCGTGTAGGGCCTTCAGGAGTTCAGGAAATGATTTACTGCTTAAAAAACTGTTGAACTGGCTCCTGTAATTGGCGACCAGACTTACTCCTTCAATAACCACATCATAGATTTTCCAGTCATCGCCCTGCTGCTTGAGTCGGTATTCGATGTCGAACTCCGGGTACCTCTTGCTGCTCACCTTGGTATAGACGGCTGCCACGTTGCCTTTGGAGCGTTCCTTGTCGTAGATGACCTTTTCGTCGGAATAGGCCTCAAGGCGCATGATATAAAAATTGTAGAGCCGCCAGTAAAAGAGTTGAGTGAACTCATCCCGCTTTTCATCGGATATATCTTTCCAGTATTTGCCAAGAGCCCGTTGTGACATCTCCCGGGCGTCAAAATGGTTGTCGATGATTTTTTTGATTGCCGCCCGTCTCTTGGGTAAGTTTTCCAGAGGCCCGCTAACCGGATACGTGTGTAAGGTATGGAAGACATTTTCAACCACTTCCTTCATGATATCCATGGGTGAACGGACAACACCCTGGGCCGCCCCTGCCGCAAATACTGCCACGATAATGCAGGCCGCCATACAATAGAATCTACCGATTTTACTTTTCATTATGATACATCCTCCTCCATGGGATCTGTTATGCAAGCATATCGCCCATGTATAGCATTATACCGGGATTTTTTTCGAGCTTTTTTCAATGCAGGCCCCCCTGGGAGATACACCGCAATGAGGACCTGGCAAACTTAATACCGATACAGACGCGATCTGCCTGTCAAATTCGGCAGGCAGGCAGGAAAGGGTGGCCCTGCCCGGACGATTGTAGCTGCGGGCTGCCGAGATTAAGCCGCCGGCCCCGCCCAAGAGGGAAGCGGAAAACCACAGGTAAGCCGTCAATGGGTTGATCTTGTTCCCAGCACCTTACCGGTGATCATCTGCTTTGTCGCCTCGTCCGGTTCAGGTTCGACCCAGTGAAGAAACTCCTCCTTCACCCGGCTGAAAGCGCCGTTGTCCGCTTTGCACTGATCACAGATCGATTCTGCCTGATCGCGGTAAATAATGACCTTGCTTGCCGGGTCGCCGTTTTTGTCCACTGCCGCCATCTTGCGGCAGCCGCACTCAAGCCTGATAACCGCAACGCCGATGCCGTCTGGGCTGCCCTCAAGGATGCCGGCGATCATGGCCTCTTCGGATTTCTGGGCTGCAAGTTTCGGTGAAACCTTTTGTTGTTTGCCTTGTTTTTTCTCTTTCATGGGTACTCCGTTGATGGGAAAAGGGGTGCCTAGCTAAATAAGCATAAATTAAACGATTTCAATACTATTTAAAATATTGGGACGGTAAGGTCAATCGCTTAAAAATTGTGTTGACAAATACAGGGCTATGATTTATTGGAATTACAAATTTAATGTAGATTTCTTGTTTTCCGAGGGAAAAATTAAGTTGGTTAGCGTTGGGTTTGAGTTATTTCGCCCAAAAGAATTTTCTTCATGTAAAGAGGAGGTAATATTATGTGGGAAGTTGTTGTAGATAAAGATAAATGTGTTGGCGATGAAGAGTGTGTGAACGCTTGTCCTGCTCAGGTATACGAGCTGGTTGACGGTAAAGCTGAGCCAGTTAACGCCGACGAATGTCTCGGCTGCGAGACCTGCGTTGAGGTATGTCCTGAAGGCGCCATCACCGTAACCGAGGTATGATGTAAGTATTACAGAATATCCTTCCGGTTGATTAGGCCTGTCTTCTTGCCCAAGAAGGTAGGCCTATCTTTTTTTGTGCCTTTGCCCGTAAAAACGGGTTATAACAAAGTCCACAGACGTGCTCACTCAATTCAAACCCTCCGTATCCCGTAAAACTCTTTTGTTTGTCGGCGCTTTCTTCTGGTCAGCGGTTGGTATTTTTCTGCTCGTCCGCGGCGGAAAATTTCTTGCCGAGGGAGACCACTACGTGATGCTTGGAGTGGCGCTTGCCGTGGGAACGGTTAAGGGACTTCTGGTGTTTGAAAAGAGCGCCAGAAAAAATATCAGCCGGATTCTTCTCCGTGGCGACAATTCCTGCCTTGGCGGTGTTTATTCTTTTAAGGCCTGGGGAGTGATACTGGCCATGATTTTTTTAGGCAGATTTCTGCGTACCTCCCACATTGCCCATCATATCTACGGTTTTGTCATAACAGCCGTTGGATGGGGGCTGCTGGTGGCCAGTCGGGTCATCTGGGAGGCGTGGGTGCGAAAGACATGAACTCCCATTGGGTCGAGATTGACCTTGACGCCCTGGGGCATAACTGCCGGGTTCTGCAGGATCTCCTCGGCACCGGCACAAAGTTGCTGGCCGTGGTGAAATCGGATGCCTATGGGCATGGCATGATCCCGGTGGCCCGCACTCTCCACCAGCAGGGGGTGACAGCCTTCGGCGTGGCTGAGGTACAGGAAGGGGTGATGCTGCGTCAGGCCGGAATCAGCGGAGACATCGTTGTCTTTCTCGGGGCAGGCAGAGAGTCGCTGCCGGATGTGGCGCACCACGGGTTGCAGCCGGTGGTCTTTGACCGGGAGCATGTGGCGAAAATCTCCCGCTTTGCCTGTGAGGCCGGCATTCGCCTTGGTGTTCACCTCAAGGTTGATACCGGCATGGGCCGGCTGGGGATCCTGCCGTCAGAGGTTGCCGGTTTTGTATCTTTTCTGCAGGAACAAAAGGGCGTTTATCTTGCCGGGGTGATGAGCCATTTCCCCCAGGCCGATATGCCTGACAGCGAGCCCAGCCGGGAGCAGAACAGGCTATTTGCCGAGGTGCTCAAGCGGGCCGGTTCGGCTGAGGGGAGCGGAACTGTCGCCCATATTGCCAATTCAGCCGCCATGTTCCGTTATCCGGATATGCACTGGGATATGGTGCGGCCCGGCATTTCCCTTTATGGCTGTTACGCCGGGGATGGTGCGTGGGCCGGCAAAGATGTGCTGCAGCCGGTGATGTCCTTTAAGAGCCGGATCATCCAGGTGAAAGATGTACCGGCCGATTCCGGCGTCAGCTACGGCTATACCTATGTGACCAGTCGGCCGAGCAGGCTGGCGGTCCTGCCGGTGGGCTACAATGACGGCTATCTGCGGGCACTGTCCAACCGGGCGGAGGTGCTGGTCAGGGGACAGCGGGCTCCCCAGCGTGGCAGGATATGCATGAACGTCACTATGATCGATGTGACGGATATCCCCGGGGTCTGCGCTGGCGATGAAGTGACTTTAATGGGAATGCAGCAGGGAAGGCGGATCAGCGCCGAAGAGGTGGCAGACTGGATGGGCACCATCAATTATGAGGTTCTCTGTCTTTTCGGCAATAACAACAGCCGGGTCTATGTGGCGGGGAAAAAATAATAGCCCGCCCAGGCGGATAGTCTGTAGGTGTTCAGGTGGAGAGATGGAATAATTATGCACGGCGGTTTAACAGACTACAGACTAAATAACCTAAGCCGTTTTAAAAAATAACATGGCCAGAGAAATACGAGAAACGGCATAAAGAGCCGTAACGAAATTGAAAAAATGGCCATGTTATTTCGTAACGGCTCCTAAATAGCTATTATGATAAAATCACGTATAAAAAAATTTCTTGATGAGTGCTTCCAGGCAGGAATGGAACAGGGCCTGTGGTCTGCTGCGGCCTTCAGCAGCTATGCGGTAGAGGATCCGAAATTTGAGGGGCAGGGGGATTTTTCCACCAATGCGGCCATGGTCATTGCCGGCTGTGAAAAAAAGGCCACGGGCAAAAAAATCAATCCGCGCCAGATTGCCGAGCAGCTGGTAAATTTGCTGGGTCGAGAAAATACCCTGTTCAGCAGAGTTGAGGTGGCCGGGCCAGGATTTGTCAACTTTTTCATCAAAGAATCGCTCTGGCAGTCCGTCATCCCCGAGGTGCTGGCCCAGGGGGAAGCGTACGGCAGGGCAGCGGAAAAAAACGGGCAGCGGGTGCTGGTGGAATTTGTCAGCGCCAACCCCACCGGACCCTTAAGTGTTGGCCACGGGCGTCAGGCGGCGCTGGGTGACGCCATTGCCCGGCTGCTGGCGGCCAGCGGTTATGACGTGGAGCGGGAATATTATTACAACGATGCCGGCCGGCAGATGCGGGTCCTGGGTGAATCCACCAGGGCGCGCTATCTGGAGCTTCTCGGTCTGCCCAACGAGTTTCCGGAAGACGGCTACCAGGGTCAGTATATTCTTGACATTGCCCGGGGACTTGTGGACAAATATGGTGATTCCCTAAAAGATGTTGCCGAAGTCACTCCTTTCAAGGAGGCGGCGGAACGGGCGATCTTTGTGGACATTAATCAGACGTTGACCCGGTTCGACGTGGTCTTTGACAGCTACTATAATGAACACACCCTGTATGAAAACGGTCTGGTGGACGATGTGGTTTCCTCCCTGCGGGACAGGGGATTGATTTATGAACAGGACGGCGCCGTCTGGTTCAAGACCACCGAGTTCGGCCATGATAAGGACCGGGTGATCATCAAAAGCAGCGGCGAGCCCACCTACAGGTTGCCTGACATCGCCTATCACCGGGAGAAATTCCGGCGCGGCTATGACTGGCTGGTGGATATCTTCGGCTCAGATCATATTGCCACGGTGCCGGATGTGCTGGCCGGTGTCCGCGCTCTCGGCTATGATGATTCCAAGGTGACGGTCATTCTGCACCAGTTCGTCACCCTGATGCGGGACGGGCAGCAGGTGAAAATGTCCACCCGCAAGGCCAACTTCGTCACGGTTGATGAACTGCTTGATGAGGTGGGGACCGATGCGACCCGTTTCTTTTTTCTCATGCGTAAGGCGGACAGCCAGCTTGAGTTTGATCTGGACCTGGCCAAGAAACAGAGCCAGGAAAACCCGGTCTATTACGTACAGTATGGTCATGCCCGGCTGGTCAGTGTGGATCGGCAGGCCATGGAGAAAGGCGTGGCCAGAGGCGAGCTGGCCACCGCGCCCCTTAACCTGCTCACTACGCCGGAAGAGCAGAAAATTTTAAAGGCAATGGCCGCCTACCCCGGCCTGGTGCTTGACTCGGCAAAAGAATTGGCCCCGCATAAGATCGTCTATTATCTGCAGGAGCTGGCCGGACTTTTTCACAGCTACTATAACAAGCACAAGATCATTTCCGACGATGCGGAGCTTTCCCGAGCCCGTCTCTGGTTCTGCGCCGGGCTGCGGATTGTTTTTCATAACGGCTTGACCCTGCTGGGTATGAGTGCTCCCGAGCATATGTAAGGCATGGCGGTAAAAAGAAAGAAAAAACGATTTTTTACCTTCCGCATTGAACTGGGCATCTTCGGCATGCTGGGTGTGGGTGTGGTCAGCTTCTGCATTTTTCTGTGGATGTTTCTGCTTGGGGTGTGGAGTGGTCAGACCGTGCTGCTGCCGTCTAAGCCGGGCAAGGGCCCGGATATGCTGACCAGAATGGCCGCGGAACTGTGGCAGCAGGGCAAGGCCACGGTGCAGGAGGGAGTTGTTCCCCCGCCGGACGAGCAGGTTGATGAGGCAGGGCCGGTCAAGGATGCGTCGGTAAGCACGGAAGGGCAGGCTGAGCCGTCATTCTTTTCATTGCAGGTTGGTTCATTTCGCGATAAAAAAAAGGCGCAGCGTGATGTGTTGGGCTGGCAGGCAAAGGGCCTGGATGCCTTTTTTCTGCCTCCAGAGGAGGGGGCCGATGCCTTCCGAGTCTTTGTCGGCAGGTTCGAGAAGCTGGCGGAAGCCAATGAGGTCGCCGCAAGCCTTGAGAATGAAGAAGATGTGAGGGCCTATGTAACCCTGCTGCCGGCCTCCAAACTTTCTGCAGCCCCGGCAGAACAATAGAGCATTTCCGTTGTCTGATTCATTTGTTAACGATTTGCCGTGCCTGGTGGCATGATGCCGTGACCAGACAGCAGATGAAAGAGAAAGGATACACCCGCATATGATTCGTAATGCCCGCATGGAAGATGTAAAGGCGATTTATAATCTGCTGCAGCATTTTTCCAACAAAGGTCTGCTCCTGGCGAGGTCGCTGAGCTCTCTCTATGACCAGCTGCGAGATTTTCATGTTTTTGTGGAATCGCAGGGTGCGGTTGATCGGATTGTCGGCGCCGGCGCCCTGCATATGTGTTGGGAGGATCTGGCGGAAATACGTTCACTGGCGGTTGACGAAAATTTTCAGCGGCAGGGCATCGGTTCCCAGCTTGTTTCCGCCTGTCTGACCGAAGCGGAAACCTTCGGCATCCAGCGGGTGTTCACGTTGACCTATCAGCCTGGTTTTTTTGCAAGCCTCGGCTTTCATTCCATCGATAAAAAAGAACTGCCCCATAAGGTTTGGAGCGACTGCATTAACTGCCCCAAATTTCCGGACTGCAATGAAGAAGCAATGATCTGGCAGAAGCAGGGATAAGGAGTTTTCATGATTGGACAGGTTCTGACAAAGTTTTTTGGCAGCAGAAACGATCGGGTGTTGAAGAAAATTCAACCTATTGTGGATCGGATAAACAAACTCGAGCCGGAGATGCAGAAGTTGGATGATGCTGCTCTGGCAGCCAAAACCGTCGAGTTCAGAAGCCGGGTGGAAAAGGGGGAAACCCTTGATGATCTGCTGGTCGAAGCCTTTGCCGTGGCCCGGGAGGGTTCGGTACGGGTTCTGGGGTTGCGGCCCTATGACGTGCAGCTTGTCGGCGGCATTATCCTGCATCAGGGCAAAATCGCCGAGATGAAGACCGGTGAGGGCAAGACCCTGGTGGCCACCCTGCCGGTTTATCTCAATGCCCTGGCCGGCAAGGGCGTGCATGTTATCACGGTCAATGATTATCTGGCCCGACGTGACAGCGAATGGATGGGCGGCATCTACAATTTTCTCGGCCTTTCCACCGGCACCATCCTGCACAACCTGGATGATGAAGAGCGCCGGGCCGCCTACGCCGCGGATGTCACTTACGGCACCAACAATGAGTTCGGTTTTGACTACCTGCGTGACAACATGAAATTCAGGCTGGAGGATTACTGCCAGCGCAAGCATTTTTTCGCCATTGTTGATGAGGTGGACAGTATTCTCATCGACGAGGCCCGAACGCCGCTGATCATCTCCGGTCCGTCCGAGATGTCGACAGAGCTCTACCATCACGTGAACAAGATCATCCCCCAATTCGAGAAAGATGAGCATTACGAGATTGATGAGAAGGCCAAGTCCCTGGCCATGACCGAAGAAGGTGTTGCCCTGGGCGAAAAACTCCTGAACGTGGAAAATCTCTATGACCCGAAAAATATTGAACTTCTGCATCACCTCAACCAGGGCCTGAAGGCCCATCATCTGTTCACCAGGGATATTGATTACCTGGTGCAGGATGGCGAGGTGGTCATTGTCGATGAGTTTACCGGCCGCACCATGCCGGGCCGGCGTTACAGCGACGGGCTGCATCAGGCCCTTGAGGCCAAGGAGGGGGTCAAGATCGAGCGGGAAAACCAGACGCTCGCCTCCATCACCTTCCAGAACTATTTCCGCATGTATGAAAAACTGGCCGGCATGACCGGCACGGCGGACACCGAGGCGGCGGAGTTTAAGAAGATTTACGGGCTTGAGGTGACGGTCATTCCCACCCACCAGGATATGATCAGGATTGATTATGCCGATGTCATCTATAAAAACGCCAAGGCCAAATTCCGGGCGGTGGCCAAGGAAATCAATGAGCTGCATACCAAGGGCCAGCCCGTGCTGGTGGGTACGGTCAATATTGAGATTTCCGAGATGCTGTCCGCCATGCTGAAAAAAGAGGGTATTCCTCACTCGGTGCTCAATGCCAAGCATCATGCCCAGGAGGCCGAGATCATTGCCGAGGCGGGCCATAAGGGCAGGGTGACCATTGCCACCAATATGGCCGGACGCGGCACGGACATCAAGCTGGCCGAGGGGGTGGCTGACCTTGGTGGCCTGCATATTCTCGGCACCGGCCGGCATGAGTCCCGCCGTATCGACAACCAGCTCAGAGGGCGATCCGGGCGGCAGGGCGACCCGGGCTCCTCCCGATTTTATCTTTCTCTTGAGGATGATCTGCTGCGCATCTTCGGGTCAGACCGCATTGCCGGCATCATGGACAAGCTGGGTATGGAAGAGGATGAGCCCATTGAGCACAATATGATCTCCAAGGCCATTGAAAACGCCCAGCGCAAGGTGGAAGGCCATAACTTCGATATCAGAAAGCACCTGTTGGAATATGATGATGTCATGAACATGCAGCGCGGGGTTATCTATAAGCAGCGGCTTGAGGTGTTGGGCAGCGACTCTGTGAAAAGCATCATTGACGATATGCTGGTAGATCTGTGCGGCGACGTCACCCGGGAACTCTGTGACGAGAAGTTCACCTCGGAAGAGTGGGAATGGGATCTGATCCATGAGCGGGTGCTGTCCTCCATAGGCGTGGTGATGCACTGGGAGGAGAGTGAGCGCCAGGGCCTGAAGCCCGCCGTCTTTGAAGAGAAGCTGCTGCAGATCGCCAGGGAGGCCTATGCCGCCAAGGAACAGGAGGTGGGTGAGCCGAATATGCGCCATCTGGAGCGCGTGATTCTCCTGCAGATTGTCGACACCTTCTGGAAGGATCATTTGCTGAGCATGGACCACCTGAAAGAGGGGATCGGCCTGCGCGGTTATGGCCAGAAAAATCCCCTGGATGAGTATAAGAAGGAAGGGTATAAGATGTTTACCGAGCTGATGCAGAGGGTGAAGGAGAAAACTGTCTCCACCCTGCTCCGCGTCCAACTGGCCAGGCCCGAAGAGGTGGAGGAAATGGAAGCCGAACGGCGCCGCAAGCATCAGGAGATGGAAATGAGGCGCAGCGACGAGCAGCAGCTGGCGGACAAAAAGAAGCAGCCGCACCGGCAGGCACAGAAGGTGGGCCGTAATTCTCCCTGTCCTTGCGGCAGCGGGAAAAAATACAAGAAGTGCTGCGGCGAGACGGAGTAAGCTTGACAGTCTCGTAAAAACTGAAAGTTTACCACGGAGAGCCCATTGAGCTAACGGGCTTCTATGTGGTGAAAATACACAGTGGCGTCAATCAGGCAGGGAAGACGATGGAAGAAAAATTACAGGTTGCAGGGTTTCAGGCAGGGGCGGTAAAGGCGGGAATCCGGGGAAAGGACAGGCTGGATGTAGCCCTGATCTATTCAGAGGTTCCGGCTGCGGCGGCCGGGGTTTTCACCACCAGCAAAGTGAAGGCGGCGCCGGTTCTGCTGGACATGGAATATCTGCAGGATGGCAAGGCCCAGGCCATCATCGTCAACAGCGGCATTGCCAATGCCTGTACCGGCAAGCCGGGAATGGAACTGGCCTTGGGCACCTCCCGCCTGGTAGCCGGACAACTCGGCATAGCCGATGAGCTGGTGCTGGTCTCTTCCACCGGTGTCATCGGCCAGCAGCTCGATCTGAGTATTTTCAGCAACTGCATGCAACCGCTGGCTGAGTCTTTGCGTAAGGATGGTTTCAGCGATGTGGCCCGGGCCATGATGACCACCGACACGGTGCCCAAGACCGCCCGGCGGGAAGTGGAACTTTCCGGTAAAAAGATTAGCATGCTCGGCCTGGCCAAGGGGTCCGGCATGATTATGCCCAACATGGCCACCATGCTCAGCTTCATCGTCACCGATGCGGCGGTGCATCACGCTGTGCTGCAAGAGATGCTGCGTCAGAGTGTGTCTCTCTCCTTTAACGCCATGACCGTGGACGGCGATACCAGCACCAACGATACCGTGCTGCTGCTGGCCAACGGCAAGGCCGGCAATGCCGAAATCTGCAGCCATGATTCTGCAGACGGCAGACTTTTCCGCCAGTGCCTTGATGATCTCTGTCTGGACCTGGCCCTGCAGATCGTCAAGGACGGTGAAGGGGCCACCAAGCTCATTACCGTCCATGTCAAGCGGGCCGCAAGTCGGCAGGCGGCGGATCAGGCCGCCCGCACCGTGGCCAATTCCAGTCTGGTGAAAACCGCCTTCTTTGGCGAGGATGCCAACTGGGGACGGATCATTGCCGCTCTCGGCCGTTCCGGAATTGACGTTGACCCGGACCGGGTGGATATCTCCTTTGATGAGGTGCTGATGGTTCGTGATGGCCTGGGCCTGGGACCGGAACAGGAGAAGCTGGCCACCAGCGTCTTGAAAAAGAAGGCCTTTTCCGTGGTCATTGATCTCAAAAATGGACAGGCTGAGGCGAAAATCTATACCTGTGATCTGTCAGTGGAATATATCCGGATCAATGCCGATTACCGCTCTTAGTTCGAGATAACTCCGTTTCCTTTATAATCGTCACTGAACCGGCTTTTACCCAGCAAGCCGGACCTCCATGAGCTGTCCCCCCCCCATGACATCAAAACACATTGAATTAATGTGTTTTTAATTTATTCCTATCTTTAGAGCCTCTTGCAAAATGAACATCTACTCCGATCGGCTAAAAATATCCTGTGCGGCGTCTTCCTGGTGAAATCGTCCTCAACGTAGCACTGCTACGCTTCCGGGCGGTTTCACAACTCATCCTTGCACAGAAAATTTTTCTC
>JAHILF010000107.1 GCA_018897105.1 Pseudomonadota bacterium | reverse complement strand
GGAATGTGATGCGGCTGGGCTGCAACTGCTCGTTTCCCTGAAAAAAACAGCAGAGGAAGCAGGCAAGCAATTTCTGCTGATGCATTTGCCAGACTCAGTGACCGAGCTTATGAGGGAACTCGGATTTGAAGCCGTATGCCCTGTCGATTGATGGATAATTCTGTGCCGAAAATAATCATGTCCGTGGATGATTCCCAAAGCATCAGGCCGATAGTGTCAGTCAAAGTCAGGAAGCCCGTAAGCGGGAAGGCAAGGCGGCAGGGGCGACAGTCTGGATCGTCAAACCCTTCAGCCCTGATCAGCTTCTGGCTGTGCTGAAAAAAGTTCTGGGTTGAGGAGGAAAATGGAAACAGACATCTATAAAGACATCTATAAAACCGAAGCAATTGAGATTTTGGATGACCTTGAGGCGGCCCTGCTTGAACTTGAAGACCTCCCGGATGATATGCCGCTGATTGACCGGATATTCCGCGCCCTGCATACCATCAAAGGCTCCGGGAAAATGTTCGGTTTCGATGATATTGCCGATTTTACCCATGAGATTGAAAATATCTATGACGGGGTGCGTTCGGGAAAATTAAAGGTGAGTCAGGATCTGATAAGTCTGACGCTGACCTCGGGTGATATTATCCGCCGTATGGTCCATGCAGAGGAGGTTTCCCCTGCAGAAAGGCAGGCTATGATCAGTCGCTTTCAAGGCATACAGCAAGGGGAAGAAAAGTTGGTGGACGAAACCGCGGGCATCTCTAAAGCTCGGGAGGAAAAAATCTTACCGGAGAAAAAGCAGTCAGCCATCTGGCGGGTAAGGTTTAAACCGGGACGAAATATCTTTCAGACCGGCAGCAATCTGGCGCCGCTCTTTGCCGAGCTCCGGGAACTGGGGGAGAGTACGGTTGTGTGTCATATCCAGGATGTCCCCGGCTTGGCAGGTCTCGACCCGGAATGCTGTTATCTGTCCTGGGACATTGTCCTGACCACAGACCGAGGGGAGCAGGCCATCCGCGATGTGTTTATTTTTGTGGAGGATGACAGCGACATCGCAATCACCGAACTCGAAGATGCTGACAGCGTGGGGCAGATTGAGCAGCACCAGCGGCTGGGCGAGATTCTCGTTGAAAAAGGAGACATCGCCCAGGAGAAACTGGCGGAGATTCTCGCCCACAAGCCCTTGATCGGGCAAACCCTGGTCCAGGAAAAACTTGTCGATCAAAGCAGCATAAAATCAGCCCTCGCCGAGCAGCAGCATATCCGCAAACTCAGTGAAAAGCAAAAAGAGATAGAGAGCAGCGACAGTGTGCGCGTTGCTGCCAACAAGCTCGACACCCTGGTCAATCTGGTAGGGGAGCTGGTCATTGTCCAGGCGCGTCTGTCCCAACACTCGGCCATGTCCCATGAGCCGATGGCAGTAAGTATCGCGGAAGAGGTAGAGCGGCTCACCACGGAACTGCGGGATAACACCATGAGTCTGCGGATGCTGCCCATCGGGACCACCTTCAGCAAGTTCAAAAGGCTGGTCCGTGATCTTTCCAAGGAACTGGGCAAGGAGATCGTTCTGGAGATGGAGGGCGAAGAGACACAGTTGGACAAGTCGGTCATCGAACAGCTGAATGACCCGCTTATTCACATCATCCGCAACAGCATTGACCATGGCATTGAGTCCCCCCAGGCGAGACTGGCCCAGGGCAAGGATAAGACGGGGGTCATCATGCTTTCCGCTACACAATCGGGAGCAGATGTGGTGATCAGCATCGCGGATGACGGTGCTGGGCTTGATGCGGCAAAAATCAGGGCCAAGGCACGCGAGAGGGGGCTTATTGCTGCTGGAGAGGAGCTTAGCGAGGAAGAGGTTTGTCAGCTGGTTTTTGAACCGGGGTTTTCCACCGCCGAGGTTGTCAGCGACGTTTCCGGCCGAGGCGTGGGCATGGATGTGGTGAAGCGGGGAGTGGAGGCGTTACGCGGCCATATTGAGATTTCCAGCCGACGAAATGAGGGGACGAAAATTACCATCAGACTGCCGCTCACCCTTGCCATCATTGATGGCTTATTGGTGGAAACAGGCGGTGAAATGTACGTGATACCTCAGGCGGCGGTCATCGAATGCTTTGAGCAGACCCGGGAAGATATTGAAAATGCCCACGGCAACAATGTGATCAATGTCTGGGGACAGATGATGCCCTATATCTGCCTCAGGCAGCGATTTGACATTGCAGGCGATATTCCCCAATCACGGCGGGTTATTCTCTGTGAGGCCAATGGCAGAAAGGCGGGTTTGGCCGTTGATCGCGTTATCGGCAATTACCAGACAGTCATCAAGCCGGTGGGGGAGATTTATAAAAACATTGAATGCATATCCGGCGCCACGATTTTGGGCGACGGCACGGTGGCGCTTATTCTTGATCCGGTCAAACTTTTGAAAGAAGAACAGTCTGTATCCTTAAGGGACAAAATAAGGACCAGGTAATCAATGTCATTAACTTAAGCCTTTTCGCCAGTTGCCTGAGCCCAGGTTCGTCATTCCGGCGAAGGCCGGAATCCAGGTAGTTACGACAATTCTGGACCCCGGCCTTCGCCGGGGTGACGACGAGGGTAGTCAGGTTTTTCTTAAGTTAACGGCATTGACCAGGCAATAACAAATTTCCCAAAGGTCCCGCTGTAAAGACCTTTAAACATAAACCGCGGAGGAAATAACATGCTCAATCTGAATAATGTTAAAATGAAACCGAAGCTGATTAGCCTATTTTTGCTGGCCGGCCTTATTCCGCTTAGCTTGGTCGGATGGTGGGGCGCCAACCTTGCCAAGAAGGCTCTGATCAAGCAATCCTACAATCAGCTTGAAGGTGTGCGGGAGATCAAGAAGAGTCAGATTGAGAAATTTTTTGCTGAACGAGAAGGTGATATGGGCGTCTTGATGGAGACGGTGGCAACTCTCAGGCAGGAGGCCTTTAATAAGCTGCAGGCTGTGCAAGCGATCAAATCCAACCAGATAAAAGGTTATTTTGCAGAGCGGCTTGCCGATGCCACTGTCTTAAGTGGAAATGAGACGGTGATGAGCGCCTTATCCGGATTTGAAAAAGCATTCATGGCAGAGGGTGGAAAGATTGGAGGCCCGTCCTGGATTGACGAAGAGAAAATATTTGGGCCCTGGCTTAAGCAGTATAAGGACGAATATGGTTACTATGACCTTTTTCTCATTGCTGCTGACGGTGACATCGTTTACACGGCTGCCAGGGAATCTGACCTCGGGCAGAACGTTGTTGACGGCAATTTAAAGAATTCGCCCCTGGGAAAATTGTTTAAAAAAGCCATCCAGGGGGTAAGCCTGCAGGATTTTGAACCATATGCGCCGTCCAATAATGAACCCAGCGCTTTTGTCGGTGCTCCGGTTAAAGAAAATGGCAAAATTGTTGGGGTCGTGGCCCTTCAGTTATCAGTGACTGGCATCAATAATATTATGCAGGAACGTATTGGGCTGGGTAAAACCGGCGAGGTCTATCTGGTCGGCGCGGATAAGCTCATGCGGTCCGATTCCTTTCTTGATCCGACTAACCATTCCATCAAGGCATCCTTTGCCAACCCTGCCAAAGGCAGTGTTAACACTGAGGCTGTAGATGCGGCTTTAGGCGGCAAGAGTGGCGCGGAAGTCATTCTTGACTATAATAACAATCCGGTACTTTCCGTTTATTCTCCACTGCAAGTTGCTGATCTCAGCTGGGCAATTGTGGCGGAAATCGATGTTGCCGAGGCCTTCAGTCCGGTTGACGAAAACGGTAACGAATTTTACAAAAAATACATTGAGAAATACGGCTACTACGATCTTTTTCTCTTCACTCCGGAAGGGATGGCCTTCTACACAGTAGCAAAAGAGTCCGATTATCAGACTAATCTGGCTAACGGTCAATACTCCAGTTCCAACCTTGGTAAATTATTTAGAAAAGTAATACAGACCCAAAAATTTGAGATTGCCGACTTTGCTCCCTATGCACCCAGCAATAATGAGCCGGCTGCTTTTATCGCCCAACCGGTAATCAATAAGGGAAAGATAGAAATAGTCGTCGGCCTGCAGCTCTCCCTGGATGCGATAAATATCATCATGCAGCAGCGCGAAGGCATGGGGGAGACCGGCGAGACCTATCTGGTGGGAGCGGATAAGCTCATGCGCTCCGATTCCTTCCTCGATTCGGTCAATCACTCTGTCAAGGCATCCTTTGCCAATCCTACTAAGGGCAGTGTTGATACAGAAGCAGCACGAGAGGCCCTGGCCGGCCAGACTGGGTCAAAAATTATCATTGACTACAACGGTAATCCCGTTCTCTCCGCTTATACGCCGGCCAAGGTGGGAGAAACTACTTGGGCTCTTCTGGCTGAGATTGACGAAGCGGAAATTATGGCGCCGGTCAAGTCGCTTATTTATTCCGTGCTGTTGATCGGCGCGGTCCTTGCCGTAGTCGTGGGCGTGACCGCTTTGCTTATTGCCAGGGGTATTGCCACGCCGCTCATCAAAGGGGTTGACTTTGCCAAGGCCATTGCTGGTGGTGATTTGACCGTTAATCTCGATATTAAGCAGAAAGATGAAGTGGGGATATTGGCAGATGCGATGACGGGCATGGTTGCAAAACTGAGGGAAATTGTCAATGATGTCAATACCGCCTCTGAGAACGTGGCCAGCGGCAGTGAAGAGATGGCCAGCAGTGCGGAACAGCTTTCCCAGGGCGCGGTGGAGCAAGCCTCCAGCACCGAGGAGGTGGCCTCGTCCATGGAGGAGATGACCTCGACCATGCAGCAGACGGCGGACAACGCCAAACAGACCAACAAGATCAGCATGCAGGCTGGGGAAAATGCCAAGAAGAGCGGTGAAGTGGTCAACAGGACCGTGGAGGCCATGCGGCAGATCGCCAGCAAAATCAAGGTGATTGAAGAGATTGCCAATAAAACCGATCTGCTGGCCTTGAATGCAGCGGTTGAAGCAGCCCGTGCAGGAGAACAGGGAAAGGGATTTGCGGTTGTTGCCTCCGAGGTTCGTAAATTGGCGGAACGCAGCCAGCTCGCGGCAGCGGAGATCAATTCTCTGTCAAGTGAAAGTGTTCAGACTGCCGAAGAAGCAGGGGCAATGCTCGACAAGTTGGTGCCGGATATTCAGAAAACGGTGGAACTTGTTGACGAGATCACCGCTTCCATTGATGAGCAACTCAAAGGGGCGGAACAGGTGAATAGTGCCATCCAGCAACTTGACCAGGTTACCCAGCAGAATTCTTCCGCTTCAGAGGAACTTTCGGCAACCTCGGAAGAGCTTGCCGGTCAGGCGGAGGAGCTGCAGGAAACGATTTCATTCTTCAATGTCGGGCAGACTGCTGTGGCAGGGAAAAATGTGAAATCCGCAAAAAAGAAGTCTGCCGCTCATAAGCTTCTCGTGCATCGCAAAGAAAAGGGGAAAACTACCGGTAAAAAAAACGAAAGTTTCGAATTCGATTTAAATGAAGCAGGCGACGATCAGGCAGATGTGGAATTCGAAAAGTATTGATTCCCAACATCCATTATAAAACAGGGAGCCTACCAATGACCGTCGATACCATTACCCAAACAGATCAATACCTCACCTTCAAAATTGATGAGGAATATTTCACCGTTAATGTACGTAACGTCCGGGAAATTCTGGAGTATACCAAGATTACGAAAATGCCGGACGCGCCGCATTTCATGCGCGGCATCATCAATGTGCGTGGCAGCGTCATCCCGGTCATTGATCTGCGCCTCAAATTCGGCATGCAAGAAACCGTACCAAAAAGCTCAACGCGTATCATTGTGATGGAAATTGCAAGAGAGGTGAAGACTCTGGTTATCGGATGTCTGGCTGATTCCGTCAAGGAGGTGATTGAAATCGCCCCTGATCAGATAGAGCCTCCTCCGGAGATGGGAACCCGTTGGAAAAAGGACTATATTCTCGGCGTGGGCAAATATCAGGAGGAATTTATTATGCTGCTTGACATCAAGAAGCTTTTTTCCACTGCTGAGCTGACCACGATTGACCAGCCCGTCCTTGAGGAGGAAGGCCAATGAACAGGGTTTTGTGTTCAGCTGAGGATATTGTTTGAACAAAGAGACCTTTTCGACAAAGGATTTCCGGAATCTGGCCACCTTCATTCAGGACAATTATGGCATCAAGATGCCGGATTCCAAGCAGGTAATGCTTGAGTCGCGTCTCCGCAGAAGGATGCGTCAGGCAGGATACAGTTCTATCAGGGATTACCTTGATTATGTTTTCAGCCCGGAGGGCAGGTGCAATGAACTGGTTCATATGGTTGATACTGTCACCACCAACAAGACAGACTTTTTTCGTGAACCAGTTCATTTTACCATTCTCTGTGACCGGATTATTCCCCGCATTACCGCCGGCAGGAACTTCTCCGGCTCTGCAAAACTCAGAGTCTGGAGTTCTGCCTGCTCCACAGGGGAGGAGCCCTATACCCTTGCCATGGTTTTACATGAGTTTGCTGAAAAGAACTGCAGCTTGCGGTATAGCATCCTGGCAAGCGACCTGTCCACACGGGTCCTGAAAATAGCCCACCGAGGTGTGTATAATGAAGATCAGATCAAGGAAATCCCATTGCGCCTGCGGGAAAAGTATCTGTTACGGAGCAAAAATCGTGCTCTGGGACTGGTCCAGATAAGGGAACACCTGCGAGAGTCTGTGACTTTTCGGCGCATTAACCTCATGGACGATGATTTTAACATCCGGGAGAAAATGCATATTATTTTCTGCCGTAATGTTCTGATTTATTTTGAAAAAAATGAGCAGGAGCGGTTGATGCATAGGTTCGCTGACCTGCTTGAGCCAGGTGGATTTCTGTTTATCGGCCATTCCGAGAGTCTTGCCGGCATGGAAGTGCCTTTTGTTTCGGTGGCGCAAACGATCTATCAGAAAAAATGAGAGTGATGGATAAAAATATCGTCATGTTGGCGGGTTGGCAGTTAAGAGAGCCTAAGCAGGAGAAAGTCATCAATTTTAACTGGTTGACATTGCCACACCATGCCTAAACGAAACAAGATAAAAGTGCTCATTGTAGATGATTCTGCAATTGTTCGGGCAACTCTGACGGAAATTCTTTCTTCCGATCCAGAGATCGAGGTAATGGATACGGCCCAGGATCCATTTGCCGCGGTCCAGAAAATGAAAAGCTGCCTGCCGGATGTCATTACCCTGGATGTGGAAATGCCGAAGATGGATGGCATCACCTTTCTGCAGAAGATCATGTCTCAGCGTCCCATTCCGGTTGTTATTTGTTCAAGTCTCACCGGCAAAGGTTCGGAAACAGCATTGCGGGCCATGGAATACGGGGCGGTTGAGATTATTGAAAAACCGAGAGTCGGCACAAAACAGTTTCTCCTTGAATCAGGAATCATGATCTGCGACAAGGTGAAGGCGGCTTCCCGGGCAAAGCTATCGATGATATCCCCGCGCCGGCGAGTTGTGCAACCGAAGTTGAGTGCTGATGCGATGCTGGCCGCACCGTCATTAGCCAGCCGGGCCATGGTGAAAACCACCGAGTGTATTGTGGCTGTCGGCGCCTCAACCGGCGGGACCGAGGCGCTGCGGGTTTTTCTGCAGGCCTTGCCTAAGGACGCGCCGGGCATTGTCATTGTCCAGCATATGCCGGAAAATTTTACCAGCGCCTTTTCCGCCCGCTTGAACAGTATCTGTCAGGTGGAGGTCAAGGAGGCGGCTGACGGGGATTCCGTATTACGCGGCCGGGCGCTCATTGCCCCGGGCAACCATCACATGCTGCTCAAGAGAAGCGGGGCGAAATACTATGTGGAGGTCAAGGACGGTCCCCTGGTCAACAGGCATCGCCCCTCGGTTGATATCCTTTTTCGTTCCACCGCCCGCTATGCGGGAGCAAATGCTATCGGTGTCATCATGACCGGCATGGGGGATGACGGTGCCAGGGGACTTCTGGAAATGAAACAGTGCAAGGCGCCGACCATTGCCCAGGATGAGGCGACCAGCGTGGTTTTCGGCATGCCCCAGGAAGCGATCAAACTCGGGGCGGCCGATCGTGTCCTGCCCCTGGAGGCAATTGCGCCGGCAATTCTCAGGCTGAGTGCCGAGTAAATGGTTCCCGACCAAGGGAAAAAAACTCGCCGCATCGGTATCGGGGAGTATTATGCCAGCGCCTCTCCCGTGGTCATCAGTACCCTGCTCGGGTCCTGTGTGGCGGCCTGCCTCTGGGACCCGGTCAGGAAAATCGGCGGGATGAATCACATTCTGCTCCCCGGCAGGGCGGACATGCAGCATTTTAACACCCCGGCCAGATTCGGTGTCAACGCCATGGAGCTTCTGATAAATGAAATCGTCAGCCTTGGCGGCAGAAAGACAAATCTTGTGGCAAAAATTTTCGGCGGCTCCAATATTTACCCGGTGCTTACAGAAAAATTTGCCACAGGGCAAAGAATTGTGGCCTTTGTCAAAGAATTTCTCTCCTTGGAATCCATAGAAATCATCAATGAAAATACCGGGGGAACCGATACAAGGGTGATTTATTTTCACACGGATACATGTGATGTTTTTCTGAAGAGAACCGTATCCTCCATGAGGGAAAAAATTGTGTCCCAGGAAAATGAGATGTTGCGGAAGCTCAAGGAAGAAGCGGCAAAATTGGCGGATATTGAATGGTTTCATTGAGGATGTTCCTGGGTAATCGAATCACACAGGAACAAATCAAGAGCGCTGATTTCCCAAGCTGCAGGCCAGGACGTATCACCTTATTACTTTAAAGGCGCTGATCGAATCCGGGTAAATAATAGAGCCCGCAACTCAGTCATAAATAATAGTGGTGTACTGTTCCAGGATGGTCGAGGTTTTCTCATCAAGATCAGAGGCCACCTCATGGATCTGGTATTCGTGCTTGCAGGATGTGCACTGCAGGCGCACCCTGCGGCACGAACGTTTGACCACAAGCTCGCCATTGCATTTGCGGCATTTCATAGGCTACCCTTTCAGTAATTCTTCCCTGGTGTAAATTGCTTCAAGTTTATAACCTTTCTCCGCCAGGGTTTCCGCCCCGCCTTCCTGGCGGTCTACCACGGTGATGATCTGGGCCACCTTGAAGCCCTGAGCCGCCACCCGGTCAATGACTTTGAGCAGGGTGCCGCCGGTAGTCACCACATCCTCAAGCAGGGTGACCGCGCAGCCGGGGGGCATATTGTTCTGCCCTTCCAGAAATGCTTCGGTGCCGTGTTTTTTTGATTCCTTGCGCACGATAAAGGCCGGCATGGGTGATTTTTCCAGAAAGCTCACCAGGGATGTGGCGGTAACCAGCGGGTCTGCTCCCAGGGTCATGCCGCCCACCGCACCGATTTTTTCCGGGTGGTTTTTAATCAGTTGAAAGATGAGTTTACCGCACAGATAGGCCCCTTCGGCCGACAGGGTCGTCTGCTTGCCGTCAATATAAAAGTCCGATTCCCGGCCTGATGAGAGTTTGAAGGCACCCTTGCGGTATGATTTTTCCAGTATGATTTCTTTGAGTCGCTCTTTGTCAGTCATTGTCTCTATCGTCAGTTTTATAGTTTGGTAAAATAGTTCTTTAAATTTGCCGCATTGTCAATGCGGGGCACGATCAGTCCATCTTTTGAGGCCATGGCCACCATTGCTCCGGGGCCGTGTCCTGCCAGTACGCAGTCGGAATGCACGATGACGGCAATGACCACGCCCCCGGTTTTATAGATGCGGCCGTAGGTGGCATCGGCATCCATGATTGCCACTACATCTCCTAGTTTCAGATCACTCAGGCCGTACTCCTCTACCGTGGGGCCGTCAAAGAGCTGAATGTCATAATCACCGGCATGGCTATGGGAATGGCCGATGCCTGAGCCCATGATCCTGGCCGGCACCATGTGGGTCACCGCTACCTCAAGCCGGCCGCCCTCCAGTTCCTGCAGACCCATGACCGCCAGCAGCGCCGGGTCGAGATTCATGATTTTGATGGATGGGAAATCGGTGAGGGACAGACCGCAGCCGTAAGCCTTGATCTGTATTTTGTCACCTATTACAAGATTTTCCAGTACATCCGGCTCAAAGTCAAGCAGAACATGGTCGATGCCGCCGTGTTTGCCGGTAACCCGCCCGGTTTTCCCCTGGGCTTCACCTGATACCACCTTGGCCACGTTGCCCGCGCAGGAGAAAATATTAAGCGCCCTGTTCGGACCCGGCTGGCTCTGGAACTGGGTGAAGTTCGAGATGCTTACCCCCGGCTCCACATGGTCGGCAAAGAGACCGCAGGCCGGGTCGCCGATGCGCACGTTGTAAGTGATGCCCCCCACCCCGGGATAGATGTCGGAATGCCCGTCCGGATTGATGCGGTAAGGGTTGATGCCGCCGAGCGGGGAGGTGATCTCCCCGATCACCGACTGGCACACCAGTTGATCAATATTTGTTTTCAGCATGTTCATTCCTCTGGTAGTATCTTATGAGCCATGAGCCATGAGCCATGAGCTATGAGCTATGAGCCATGAGTTATGAGCTATGAGCCATCAGCCATGAGCCATCAGACATTAAACCGGAAGTTGATGCAGTCGCCGTCCTGAGCAATATATTCCTTGCCCTCCAGCCGCCAGACGCCTTTTTCCTTGGCCGCCGTTTCGCTGCCGCAGCGGATATAATCCTCGTAGGCAATGATCTCGGCCCGGATAAAGCCCTTTTCAAAATCGGTGTGGATGACCCCGGCCGCCTTCTGGGCGGTGGTGCCTTTACTGATGGTCCAGGCCCTGGTTTCCTTTTCGCCTACGGTGAAGTAGTTGATCAGGCCAAGCAGGCTGTAGCCCGCCTTGATCAGCCGGTTGAGGCCGGATTCGCGCATGCCCATGTCCGCCAGGAAATCCTTCTGCTCCTCCTTACTCAAGGTGGAGAGCTCCTCTTCAATGGCCCCTGAGATCACCACCACCAGCGCCCCTTCCTCTGCCGCGGCTGTCTGCAGCTCATCCACCCACGGGTTGCCGCTGGCAATATCTTCTTCCGCGACATTGGCTACATAGAGTACCGGTTTGGCAGTGAGGAGACAGAGTTCCTTGAGGAGCGATTTGCCCATATCATCTGTTTCCAGCACCCTTGCCGGTCTGCCGTTGTCAAGCAGGTCCTGCAGTTTATCCAGGATGGCGGCCTGGGCCTTGTAAAACTTGTCACCCGATTTGGCCTGGGATCTGGCCCTGTCCAGGCGACGGCCCACGGTTTCCAGATCAGCCAGGATCAGTTCGGTATTGATCACCTCGCGATCACGCAGGGGATCGATGGCGCCGGAAACGTGGACAACATTGCTGTCCTCAAAACATCTGACCACATGGGCAATGGCGTCAACTTGGCGGATATGGCCAAGAAACTGGTTGCCGAGCCCTTCTCCTCGGCTTGCCCCGCTGACCAGGCCGGCGATATCGACAAATTCCATCTGGGCATTGACCTTGTTGCGGGTCTTGGCCAGATCAGCCAGTTTGTCAAGTCGCTCGTCCGGCACGGGCAACTTGCCCACGTTGGGCTCGATGGTGCAGAATGGGTAATTGGCCGATTCAATTCCGGCTGAGGTCAGGGCATTAAAAATGGTGGATTTGCCGACGTTGGGCAGTCCGACAATACCGCAGCGAAAACCCATGGGTACATCTCCTTATCAAATAAATAATTAACGCAAAGTTGCAAAGAGACAAGGTGGTTTATTGTCGCGCCTCTCTTTCTCTGCTGCTTTGCGTTAAGATAGGGTCAATTGACCTGCAAAAAAGAGTCACTATATAATGATTTCTTTGCAATCAGGCAAGTATTGATTATCTTGATAGGCGAAATGAGCAAACCGACCCCGATCCGTACATTGCTTGAATCCCTCATCGCCACCAAGGGCTGGGTGGGACGAGTTGAGCTGCATAAGGTCTTTGAATTCTGGGATGATCTGGTTGGCCCGGACATCGCCAGACAGGCCCAGCCCCATGTGATCCGCAAGACCATTCTCTGGGTGCGGGTCTCGGATTCCGTCTGGATGCAGCAGCTTCATCTATTAAAGGTAATGCTGCTTGAAAAATTAAACAGCAGGCTGAAAAAGAACAAGTTGACCGACCTGCGTTTCCAGATCGACACCTCCCTCGGCCGTGAGGAAGGGGAAGGCGCTGCTCAGCCAGCCGTCAGCCCGACCCGCTTCCCGTCAGCAGAGCGGAAAAAAGAGTTCGAGTCCCTGCTTGCTTCAATCAATGATGAAGAGATTAAAGCGGCCATCCGGCAATGCTGGCTGAAAACCGGTCATCTGCGTGACCCCGCAGAAAATGACAGCCACTGACGCAGACCTCAGAACTCTTTGTTCGAATCGATCAGCAGAGTCACCGGCCCGTCATTGATCAGCTCAACCTCCATCATGGCCTGAAAGGTGCCGGTTGCAACCCTGAGATATTTCCCCATTGAGGCAACAAAAGAGCGGTAGAGCTGGTCTGCTGCTTCAGGCGGGGCGGCATGGGAATAGGATGGCCGCCTGCCTTTTCTGCAGTCGCCGAAAAGGGTGAACTGGGATACGACCAGAATCTCGCCGCCGATATCCCGGACCGAGAGATTCATCTTCCCTTCCTTATCCGGAAAGATGCGTAGATTCAATATTTTGTCCACCATATACTCCACATCTTTTATCGTATCGCTGCGGGCGACCCCAAGCAGGACCAAGAGCCCCGGTCCGATTGCTCCGCTGGTTTTCTTTTCTATGGTGACTGAGGCTTTTTTGACAAGTTGGACAACCGCGCGCATAAATTGGTCCTGTTGGTCTGATTCGTCTGATTGGTTCTTTAGTCCAACTGGTCGGGTTTGCCGGGCAAGTAAGATTAGTGAGATCAGTCAGACCAGTTGGACTACACATCCTCCTCCTCCTCCGCATCGGGGTAGCGTTCAGCCATGCACTTCGGGCAGATGGCGTGGCTGAATTCGGCATGGGAATGCTCTGAAATATATTTTTCCAGCTGGTTCCAGTAGCCGCTGTCATCACGTATCTGTTTACAGAAGGCGCAGATGGGAACAATGCCCTGCAGCGTTTTGATGTCCTCCAGAGCCGCCTGCAGCTGGGTAATGAGGCGCTCCTTTTCCGCTTCTACCTCTTTTCGGTCAGTGATATCAATCATGTATTCTATCAGCTGCGTTACCTCGCCTGCTTGGTCGAATATCGGGCAGCCATGGACTTCCACATAGGTCGTTTTCCCGTCTCCGTCTCCGTCGCCGTGGGTGTGTTCCTTGATCGTCGGCCTCTTCGTGCGTTTGACCGTGTCCATGGGACAGAAATCATCACTGCCGTCAGTACACTTTTTATCGCTGCCATGGGAGAGCGAATGGCAGGTGGTGTCGGTTGCATGTCCTGTATTCGTGGCAGCAGAATTTGCCAGGACAATTTTATAGTCCGCAGCGTTGACGACATAAAACGGGTAGGGAAGGGAATCAACAACCGTGCTTAACAAGTCTCGTTGTTGCCGAATGACTTCTCCCGCCTTCTGTCGTTCAAGGATCTCCTCTGACAGCTTGGTATTGGCCTGCTGCAGGTCCGCTGTACGTGCATCGACCAGATTTTCCAGCTGATTTTGGTAGTCCAGCAGATCATTTTCCGCCTTTTGGCGTAATCTGGCGGCCTTCAAGGACTGGAAAACCAGCAAACCGGACATGAGAGAGACCATAACGAGAATCCCCAGCGAGGCGAGGATCAACCGACGTGTCAGCAGGGCGGTTTCCTCTCGCACATCCTCGAGATAAATGCCTGTACCGATGACCCATCCCCACGGCGCAAAACCTTTGACAAAGGAAAGTTTCGGCACGGTATTATCCGGGTTGTCTTTCCACTGCCACATATAGGAAACATAACCTTCGTTGCTTCTTTTGACCGTTTTGACAAACTCCATAAAAAGATGAACGTCATCGGGGTCACTGAAATCCGATATGTCATGGCCCTCAAGGTCAGGGCGAAAAGGGTGCATGATCATATAGGGCCGCATATCATTAATCCAGAAATAATCCTTATTTTCAGCGCCGTAGCGGATGCCCCGGATCAGCTCGACTGCCGCATGCTGGGCCTGATCACGGGTCATCACTCCGTCCCGTTCTTTCTGCTCCAGTTCGGTAAGGATGTTCCAGACTGTCCGAGTCAGTTCCTGGATCATTTCTTTTTTGCCGTTCATCAGGCTTTGCCTGTAGGTCGGCAAAAATACCCCGAAGGCGGCGACCACAAATAAGATGACGGCAATAATAGCCGGGGCGACAATTTTGAGATATTCCGCAGTGCCGTTATCGTGCTTGACCATAAGGCATTTCCTTTGTGTTGCCAGAAAGTTCGGAAAGTTAATTAGTTGTTCAGAGGGGATGACCAGAGATTAATCTTGTAAACATAGTATATTTTAAAGCGGATTAAAGCAAATGTTCCCTATTAAAGGTTGTCGCTCAGATACTGCAGAATGGCCATGACGGAGAGGGCTGCCGTTTCCGCCCTCAGAATTTGCCGGCCGAGGGAGACGGGAATAAACCCCGCTTGTACGGCTTTGTCGATTTCTTCAGCGGCAAAGCCTCCTTCAGGGCCGATGAGGGCGATAACCGACGGGTATGAGGCAAGGGGCGCAAGCCCGGAGAGGTGGGTGCTGGTTTCTTTTTCCCAAAAGATAAGTTTGCCTGAATAGTGTTCGGCTGCCGCAAGCAGGCTGTCGAGATCCGAGACGGCTGCCAGATGGAGGGGAATGGGCCGGCCGCATTGTTTGCAGGCTTCCATGGTGATCTTTTCCCAGCGTGAGGTTTTGGCATCCTTGAGGGCCGGGACCGCGCAATGGGCGGAATGGAAGGGGAGAAAGCCGGTGACTCCCAGTTCGGTAGCCTTCTGCACCAGAAAATCCATTTTCTTGCCCTTTAAAAGCCCCTGGGCTATGAAAAGGGCAGGTTCGCGGGGCGCAATGGTATGCCGGGAGGCAATGGTAAGTTCTATGGCTTTGCCGATATGCTCGATTCTGGCCTGGTAGACGGCGCCGGTGCCGTCGAAAAGTTCGATTTCGTCGCCCGCGGTCAGCCGGAGAACGTTGCGGAGATGGTGGGCTTCCGGGCCGGTTAGGGTTGCCCGGGAGCCGTCAATGGCCTGGGGCTCGATAAAAAAACGATGCATGGCAGATTCCGTCTCAGGCGGCAAAGAGGAAGGCCTGCCATTCTCCCTCAACCGGGGACGCAAGCAGTTTGAGGCCGAGGCCGGTAAAAGTCTGCTCAATGCCCAGGCCCTGTTTTCCTGCCAGGATGCCGGCGAGAATGAGCTGCCCGTCCGGGGCGACCCTGCTGACCAGCTGCGGGGCGAGTTGGGTCAGCACATCACTGGTGATGTTGGCGACAACCAGGTCAAAGGGAGCGGTTTGGGAACTGAGGTCAGCGCCGCTGACCGACATGACCTGGTTGACTCGGTTCTGGGCCACGTTTTCCGTAGCGCAGGCCACTGCGTCGGCATCGTTGTCAATGCCCACTACTTTTGCGGCGCCGAAGAGTGCCCCGGCAATCCCCAGTATGCCGGTGCCGGTGCCCACATCAAGCACGTTCTGTGGGGCTTTATGGTCGGTAAAGGCGTATTCGATGAGCTGCAGGGCCAGACGGGTGCTGGCGTGCAGGCCTGTGCCAAAGGCCAGGCCCGGATCGATTTCTATGACGATTTCATCCCTGCCCGCCTGGTAGGGCTCCCAGGTCGGCTTGACAATGATGCGCCGGCTCACATGAGCGGGCTTGAAGTGCTTTTTCCAGTTGACGCCCCAGTCCTCCTCAATGATCTCCTCATAACGGATCACCGGCTCTACCTTTCCCAGCTGTTTGACGAAGGTGCGGATTTTCTCCTTGATGTCCGGCGCCTGTTCGTCATTATCCAGATAGCAGGTGACCGTTGTCCCGGCAGAATCGGTGTCGGGCTGGGCCATGGATTGCTCAACGCCCTTGCCTGTGATATCGGCAACAAAGGCGGCTGCCAGGTCGGCAAGCTCGTCATCGATTTCTATGGTACATTTCAACCAGTGCTGCGGCTGGCGATGGTTAAAGGGATCATTCATGAAAAATTTTCTCCTGATACTGTCAGCAATGTCGCCTGCGAATTTTACTGGCTTCTTGTCGGCGATGATCAATTAAGGTAGAATCGGATATTATTGCGGTCATCTGTATGCTGACCGTTTTTATTGAGACGTCCGGAGCCTGCGGCGTCAAATCTATCATGGGCTTTACTGAGTTAGCAAGTAGAAAAGGGAAACATTCTGGAATGGGCTTTGATTAGGCCCTATTCATTCTATGCGCCAGGATAGCAGGGCATGAAACGAATCTGTAAGGATTGACTGAGCATGGATAGAAAACAGGTTGCACAGCTGCTGGAGAAGGTGAAAAACGGTGACTGCGGCATTGATGAAGCCGCATTGGCCCTGCAGGGGGTGTCCTCTGAAAATATGGGTTTTGCCTGTTTGGACCACCATCGCTGCCTGCGCACCGGCATTCCTGAGGTGGTCTTTGGCGAGAACAAAACGGCTGAGCAGATCTGTAGGATATTTGCCGGAATGCTTGCCCGGCCGGGGACGGTTATGGCCACCCGGGTCAGCTCGGCAAAGGCCGGTGAGGTGTGCCGCAGTTTCCCGAAGGCCGTTTATCATGACGAGGCCAGAATTCTCGTGGCGCGTGGTTCTGATGCCAGGGAGATTGAGGACCATCCCTTGATTGTCGTGGTTTCGGCTGGTACCTCAGATGTACCGGTGGCGGAAGAGGCGAAAATTACCGCCGAGTGTCTCGGCAACAGGGTTGAGGCGGTGCATGATGTGGGGGTCGCCGGTATCCATCGTCTTTATTCCCGTCTTGAGATGTTGTCGCGTGCCGCGGTTCTTATTGTCGTCGCCGGCATGGAAGGCGCCCTGCCCAGCGTGGTGGCGGGGCTTGTTGATACGCCGGTCATCGCGGTGCCGACCAGCATCGGCTATGGCACGGGTTTCGGCGGCATTGCCGCCCTGCTCGGCATGCTCAACAGCTGCGCACCGGGCATGGCGGTGGTGAATATTGATAACGGTTTCGGCGCCGCCTGCATGGCATCGCTCATTGTCAGAGGGCAGATGAAGGAGGGGACGAAAGGGTAGTCGTTGTTTAATGTAAGCAAGGCAAGGAGCGAGGTAGTGGAGGAGGCAAATCTATCTTGTTGATTTTTTGTATTTATATTAAATAGCTAAAAACAAATATTGACAAGGTTGGGCTGATTCATTAGGTTGTCGTCTTTCCGGAAGGGAG